>JAISRZ010000096.1 GCA_031273455.1 Deltaproteobacteria bacterium
CAGGACCTGGGCCTAGTAGTTTTAAACCAAGACGAGAATCTTAGACCAGCTAACCCAATTTACGCGGAAGTTATGTCCAGAGTAATCACTGACGAGCTTCAGCGAGGTTTAAAAGCGTCACTAAACAAGGCGGTTAACAACCTGAAATGGACAGACGGAAAAGAGCTACTTTTAAGCGAGATTCTAGCGGAATTCCAAAAATATTGGCGCAAAAATTCTGACTCGTTTCCCAAGAGATTAAAGTCGTACGCCGCTTATAAATTTGATGAGGCGTTTTACTCTTTTGTCCTTCTGACTTACCTCCAAAAGATAGTCAACAGCGGCGCCAAAGTAGATCGCGAATACGCCGAAGGGCGAGGCGCGGTCGATATTTGCGTCACTTATAACGAAAGGGAGTACCTCATCGAAGTCAAAATTAAGGGAGAAGACTCCGAGAATGAGAGTATAGAGCAATTAGCTGGCTATCTTGAAAAAAACGGGGAAAAGGAAGGTTGGTTGGTTATTTTTGACAGAAATAGACGTAAAAGCTGGGATAAAAAAATAACTTGGAAGACGATTCAATTTGAAAAATATTCTATTCATATTGTTGGATGTTAACTAAATAATATATCTCTAATATTGTATATAATAGTAAAAATTCAGGGAAATTATTAAACGTATAATCCGAAATTCAAAATATTTTCTCAGATAGTCGCGATACCTATAGGCCAGAAAATTACCCGCTCTAATCCCGGCCTGAGCCGTATTTCCCAAGCTTAGTTTACTCACCCGGTTATACGCTCCAGATTATTATTACCTAACATCGTGTTTTTTCTAATAAAACTAGCTTTTTCCCTTTTTCCCTTCCCCAAGAAAGCCTAGAACGCCAGACCCTATTCGTTATTCTCTCACTGAAGCCAAAAGGTTCGGGTACTTTTTCAGCTTATAGGTCATAAGGTTCTTCTTTAACCCCAGAATATCCGCCGCCCGGCTCATGGCTCCCTGGCTTAAGCGGAGGGCTTCGCGCAACATGGCTTTTTCCAGCTCTTCAATGGCGGTGACCAGATCCAGAGCCTCGGGGGTTTTCTCGGCTAAGACCCCAGCGATGACGGTGGGCTCTTGGTCTAAATACTTATCCCATTTGTACTTAAAAACATTTCTTTTCAGCCCTAAGATCTCGGCGGCCCGGCTCTGGACTCCCTCGCCCTGGGCCAAAGCTCGCCGGATCAGCCCCTCTTCCAAAGCGTCTAAAGCTACGACTAGGGGAATGCCCGAGGGTAAGGCCGTCAATAGTTCCCGGGTCCAGGCCTTTTCCTCAACCGCTTCCATAGCTTCAGTGGGTTTAGAGCCCCAACCCCGAGGCGCGTCCTCGGGCGAGCCATTGTGGTTAAAGCCAGCGTTGGCCCCCAAGCCATTATTAGCCCCATACCCGGCCCTCGGGCTAACCCCCGGCCCGCCCTCGTGGCTAAAGGAAGGCGGCTCTGACGGGACTATGGCGATAGGCTCTGGAAGTTTTCTAAGCTCCTCAGGCAGATCCTCCGGCTGGATCTCTTGACCTTGGGATAAGACCACCCCCCGCTCAATGACGTTTTCTAGCTCCCGGATATTCCCAGGCCAACTGTGAGCGTAAAGAAGCCGCCGAGTCTCGGGGTGTAAGGTGGACTTTTCCTCGCCTTGGCGGAGCTTTTCCAGGAAGAAGTCGATTAAAAGAGGCAGATCGTCCAGTCTTTCCCGTAAGGGAGGTAGCCTTAAGTGAACCACGTTTAAGCGGTAAAAGAGATCTTCCCTAAACCGCCCCTCAGCCACTTCCTTTTTTAAATCCCGGTTGGTGGCCGCCACCACCCGCACGTCAACTTTAATGGGCCTACCCGCGCCGACTCTTTCAATGGTTCTTTCTTGAAGAACCCGTAAGAGCTTCACTTGGGACGAGGCCCCGATTTCCCCGATCTCATCTAAAAACAAAGTCCCCTCATGAGCCATCTCAAACCGGCCAATCCTCGTGGCCACCGCGCCAGTGAAAGCCCCTTTCTCATAACCAAAAAGCTCGCTTTCCAGAAGGCTTTCCGATAAAGCCGAGCAATTAACGACCACTAAAGACCGCTCCGAGCGCGGACTATTGTAATGGATGGCTTGGGCCACCAGCTCTTTACCGGTGCCGCTTTCCCCGGTGATTAAGACATTGGCTCTGGTGGGGGAAACTTTCTCCAGGTATTGATAAAGCTCCAGCATGGGCTTGGATTTACCAATGATGTTGCCAAAGCTATGCCGCTCGGACAAAGCCTCTTGTAGCTCTTTATTCTGCTGGGCCAAGCGACTGACTTCCAAGGCCTTGGACACGGCTCTTAAGATCTCGGAGTTGCGGCAAGGTTTGGTTAGATAGTCAAAGGCCCCCTCTTTCATGGCCTCCACGGCCCGCTCAATGGTCCCATGGGCGGTTAGAAGGATCACCGGCACCTCTGGGCTTTTTTCTTTAACCTTAACGAGAAGCTCTATCCCACCCCCATCGGGCATGGTCATGTCCGTTAAAACCAGATCCACCCGGCCATGCTCCACAAAAAGCTCATAGGCCACCCGCCCGCTTTCCGCCTGGATAACCTCATACCCTTCGGCTTCCAAAAGCTCGCCCATAATCAGGCGATAATTGGGCTCATCATCAACGATTAAGATGGTCTCAGTCCGGCTCATGGGCGATGGCTCTTTTTCCTTCGATCGATTTATCCGGCTAAGCCTAGGGGCTTCGCCGGAAAGAAGACATTATTATAAAAATCAATAGGTTAGGAGGTTATAAAAAGACTTAAACGCGGTCAAGACGTAAACGCTAAAATGGCGTCAACGCGGTCAAGACGTAAACGCTAAAATGGCCTCAACGCGGTCAAAGGCGTAAACTCTAAAAAGGCGTCAACGCGGTCAAAGGCGTAACCGCCTAGATCGTCTAACCGCGATCTTTGATAGTGGCCGATGGACTGACCCTAGGGCTATAACCCTTTAACCACGCTCTTCGATAGTGGCCGATGGACTGACCCTGGGGCCATAACCCTTTAACCACGATCTGCGATAGTGGCCGATGGACTGACCCTAGGGCTATAACCCTTTAACCACGATCTTCGATAGTGGTCGGTAAACTATCCATAGGGCTATAACCCTTTAACCACGATCCAAGTCTAACCGGAACCAGGGTTCCAGTCTGGACCCTCACAACTTTTGGCCTCGTCCTTAGCCGGGGCTTAACCTGGCCTTTAATAGGGTCTAGAAAGCTTAATTTTGGCCTCTAAGGGCCGTAAACCTATTAGCCATCCGAGGTGCGGTGGCCAGCCCCTGATCCCCATAGCCAACCCCTGATCCCAACAGCCAGCCTCTAACCACACAGCGGCCTCTAACCACACAGTAGCCTCTAACCCCATAGCCAGCCCCTGATCCACACAGCCAGCCTCTAACCCCCATAGCCCGCCTTCTTACTTGACCCCGGGTCCCTGGCTTAACTAGTTTAGCTCCCTTTAGCTTAACCAGGTTATTACCCTTTAACTACGTTAGAACCCCGAGCGCCCCTGGTTTATTGCCCGGCTCAAACCCCGGTAAAGGTAACTTAATGGTCACGATAAGCCCTCGGCCCTCGTCCCCTTGGCCCCTAACGTTATCCAAACTAATGCGCCCGCCATGGCTTTCCACGATGTTTCTAACTAAAACAAGCCCCAAACCTGAGCCTTTGGTTTTAGTGGTGTGGAAGGGCGTAAAAAGGTTCTGGGCCGCCTCTGGGGATAACCCAGACCCAGTGTCCTCAATGGAGATGGCCAAGTAACCGGTCTCTTCCACCGGGGTCTCCAAAAAGGTCTTAACCGTTAATAACCCGCCATCTGGCATGGCCTGGATGGCGTTGACTAAAAGGTTGACTAGGGCCTGGTGCATTAAAGCCCGATCCGCGGTCACTGGGGTGGGGTCGCTTCTTAATTCGGCCTTAAGTTCCACCCCGGCCCGGCTCATCTGCACTTCCAAAAGGACAAAGATCTCTTCTAAGAGTTCCTCTAAGATCACTTCCCCAAAGACCGGCTTTTTGGGGCGAGCGAAGTCCAAAAAGTCGGTGACTATGGAGGAAAGCCGCTCGGACTCATCGACAATGGCTAAGGCCAAGCGGGCCATCTTGGGGGAATCTTTTAAATTACTGGCCATAAAGTCAGCTGAGGAGTTAATGACCCCCAAAGGGTTCCGGATCTCATGGGAGACCGTGGCCACCATGCGCCCTAAGTTAACCAACCGCTCGGCCTGGTTTAACCGCTCGGACAGGGCGGCTTTCTCAGCGTTCTTCTGGTTAATGATCTCTTCGCCTCTAGCCACGACCATCCTTAGAACAAAGGTTAACAATAGGGAGGTGCAGAAAGCCGTGGCTAAAGCGGTGTACTGCATGGAGGCGATCTGCTCGTACTCCGGGGTTAGATCTCGCGTTAGCTCCAAAACCCCGGAGATATCCGGGGAAAAGTAGTCTTCCATGGCCTTAAAGCAGCGCATGGAAAAACGCCCCTTAGGAAAGAAGGAGCCTAATAAGTAACCCCCATGCTCCCAGACTATAACCGTCCGATCCTTTAAGTAACTAAGGTAAGCGGCCCGCCCGGAGGACCCGGGCGGTCGCCAAAACCGGGGGACCTGGCCATTGCCCAGGGCCATGGACTTTTCCGAGGGGGGCAAAAAGAACCGGCTAATGGCTTCCAAGTAGGCGGACAGAGGCTCCGCGAACTGACCTTCCGGGACCATTTCCCCGTTCTCCTCGGAAGGTTTATAGACCACCACCGGCTCCGCCGAGTCCGAGGTGTAGATCATAAGGCCATTATGGGCGTCATATAAGGCCACCCGGCTAATGTCAAAGCCATGGATGGTGTTTTGGATGACGCTATTTAAAAAGTTATAAGCCTCGGGCTGACTGAGCCGACCGTCCACCCCAGCCTCATAGATGGGCCTTAAGAAGTTGTTGTAGAGCTGGTAGTTAAGGTTATCCATGATCATGATGGTGTCTTCCACCACCCGTTCTTGGATCATCTCCTCGGCCCGGCGACTCATGAAAGCCGCCAGCAATAGGCAGGTCACAAAGATGGCGGCGATGGCCACGGTGGAAAAGTACTTGGCCAGCCGAAAGGGCTTATCCAAGGGTGGGGAGGCGCCCTCCCCACCCTTAATCTCGGAGCTAGAGGTCACTGGACGATATATTTTTTCTTGGCGGAACGACCCTGTTCATACCGCTTAAAGTAATCGGAAAACCCCTCTCGACCCATAAGGCCGTAGGTGAATTTTTTACCCAACTCCACCCCAGGCTGATCCAGAGGGTCCACGCCGTACAGAGTCCCAGAGATGACGGTGGCGATCTCCAAGGTCTGTAAAAGGTAACCCACCGTCTGGGGGCTAATGGTTGGGAGGGTTAAGGTTAAGTTGGGTCGGTGGTTCTCGGCCAAAGCCCTGGCGGTGCCCTTCTGTTCGTAGCTAAGAAGTTGACCTAAGGTTTGCCCGCCTAAGTAAGCTAGGGCCTCATGCTCTTTAAAAATAGCCGGGATTTTTAGATCCGTCCGAAGTTTATCCACCCCTAAAAAGAGAACCGTCTTGTTGGCTGGGCCTTCCATCCACATCTGGAGCTGACTGTGTTGGTCCGTGGCCCCTAAAGCCTTGGCCGCGGTCTGGGCTAAAAGGTTCTCGGAGCCATCCAGCTTTAAGCCTTTACCTAAAGACTCGTTCCAGAGCTGGATAAACCAATCGGCCACCTTAGCCAGAGCGTCGCTATAGGGGATAAAGATTAAGTTATCCCGGTTCTTTTGGGTGGTTAAAAGCCAGTTGAGCCCCGCGAAGAGAGCCGCTTTGTTGCTCGGGGAGTTTTTGAGCCCATCGCTGGCCGCGACCTCCGCCCCAGCCAGTAACCCCTCAATATTGACTCCAGCCAAGGCCAAGGGGGCTAGACCAACCGCCGTTAAGACCGAAAAACGCCCGCCCACGCCTGGGGGAATGGGTAAAGTCACTAAATCCAAGTCATCGGCGATTTGCCGCAAAACCCCGCTAGTTGGGTCAGTGGTCACCAGAAGGTTTTCGGTTAAAGCGTTCTTTCCGCCCTTCTTCTTTAGCCAGTCAAAAAGGATCATGAACTGGCTCATGGTCTCAGCGGTGGCCCCGCTTTTGGAGATGACGTTAACTAAGGTCGTTTGGGGATCTAAAGTCTCTAAGTGGGTGGCGAAGCCTTCGGGATCGATGTTGTCGGCCACGATCAGGCGGGGGTAACCCTTTTTCCCTTTAGCCGAACGGGAAGCTAGGGGCTGTAAAGCGGAATAAATGGCCGTGGACCCTAAGGCGCTACCGCCAATGCCTAAAACCAGGATGTCGGTGTATTTTTCCCGCCCGCTTTGAGCTAGCTTTTGGCACTGTTTAGCTAGCTTCGCGTCTTTAGGTAAGTCCAAAAAGGGCAGTAAACCTTGACGGTAACGGCTAGTTAGGTCTTTAACCGCCGCGGCAAGAGGCTCTTTTAAGCTGGCTAGATCCTCCGGGGTTAAACCTCCAGGGCCCACGACCTCCGCGGTTAAGTTGTTGTAGTCAATCGTTAAGAACCCTTCCGCGTCCTTTTTTTCCACCGCCATGTTGAAGAACCTCGCGTAACCTTAAATAGTTCCCTCCAAAGGAAACCGCGCCAAGACGGAGCTAAAAGCCGTTCGGCGACTTATGGCTAATAAAAATCCTTTCTAAACTAAGACCCCCCAAACAATAAAAACTATAAAAATAATAACATGTCTATTATAAATACTTTAACAATAATAAAATGTCACTTAATGATAGGTAAAGCATATCATTAAATAAATATATTGAAGGTTTTATTTTTTACGAGCGAATAAACCTTCTTTTTCATCATATTGATCAACAAATTTAATTGACCAATCTTCACCATGCACACGTTTTATTAAAATATCCCTTCCATTTTCTCCATTATAACTTAATAATTTTATTACCTTTTGCACTTTCATAATAAAATCTTCATTACAATAATAATAAAAAATTATTTTAAATCTATTATTAGTAACAATCTCGTAAAGTGACTCGTAATCAGTTTTATCAAGAGAATGACCAACAAAATGAATTGTATTTTTTTTTCGATAATAATTATCATCATCTATTTTTTGAAGACCACCTTGATTCAATGGTAATGACCGATAAAGAGTTTTATTTAACCAGTCTTTATATTCAGAACCTGTTTTTTTTATAATTCTTTGAAAGTATTTTTTTAATTTAACAAATAAAAAATCTTCACTTTCTTTGCCTTTCACCAAATAATCATTAATACCAATAACTAAATTAGTTTTTAAAGAATCTTCTTGAGCCTTGCCGTGTATATAACAGTACTTAGTTCCATCATTACCATATAACAATGGATATGTATTAGTATAATTAAAGCTGAGAACACAATCAAATTTTATCTTGCTAAATTTTTCTCTATTAACTTCATGGTCACCCACTTGGTCGGCCAGCATATTTTTTAATATAACGTTAATCTCAACAATACAATAAATTTCAAATAATCTTATAAAATTACATAATTGATCGTAAAAAAATTCACTTATTATATTTACATCAATAAGATTATCAGTATCTGAAAAATACAACCTTGGGAAATTTTTAAACATATCATGAAATGATTTGATTTGTAGATCGCCATAATTTACAGACAAATTAGGATCATATTTAGATAATTTACTAGTTATATCGATAATTTTAAAACATAAATCTCCATTTTCTACTTCACTTATATTTAAACTATTTATTAACAAGTAAATTTCATTCTCAAAATCAATCCACGTTTTTTTCCTGTTTTCTTTATTTCTAGATTCTATTTCTAAAAAATATTTTAACCACATATTATCAATAACAAGTCTAGAAAACTCATCGCGTAGGGTATTAAACTCATTGTTATCGTCTTTATTTAAATATTTTTTTTCAGTACAATACTTTAAAAAATCAATATAACTCGTAGGCAAACCATGCTCCAAATCAAATCCATTGCCAACAACAAGAATTTCCATTTTACCAATAACCTTAAATACTATTTTAATTAATTAAAGATTAAAAACGACTGTATTTATCTTAAATAAACGATTTCATATGATATCAAATCGCTATACACAAACTAATTCTTAAAAACCCAGCGATACTGATCATATTAATTACCCTGACTATCTCAGCCCCGTCTCAACCCCGATCAGCCCAGCTTGGTAAAGTCGGTCAGCCCAAGTCCTTTTCTTGGTAGCTAGGTCATCAATCATGATAACAGCTTTAGCCGCTGTCCGCCCTTCAATCTACCTAATATTAGGTATAATACAACCTCAGGTCAATAAATTTTGACCCTAATACCAAAATCTAGGAGTTGGCTCTGGCGAAAGGATTTTGTCAACGCGCTCTTTAGGCATTACCAAGCCTAAGAGGGCAAGATAAAGCTGAGACAAAACTAACTGAAAATAATTGGCGCTTCCTAATGAACCTTTCCCCTTGCAATCTTAGCGCCTTAAAAGTATACTTTCAAATAAGGCCCTAGATCAAGAAATCCGGCGAAAAGGCGTTATGGGCTCCTTGTTATGGGCTCATAGCTAAGGTCTAGTCGTTAGGCTTATCATTTAGGGGCTTTAAACGCTTGAGCCTAAAAGCCTTACGACCATTTGGCGGCCCTTATTTTTAGTGCTGACCCTTTCCTTAGAGCCTTTTAAGGGCGACCTTCCTTCTTGGTTTTATGAGCTTAGTTTTATTAAAGGCTCCCCCAAGGCGGTTTTAACCGCCCATTATCGGCCCCTATGGGCCGTTAAGAGCGAGTGGTATATGGCTAGCTTGGAAGACACCATAAAATCGCTGGCCCGACGTATCCTCACCTTAGACGAGGAAGAACTCGCGCGACTTTTACCTAAATACCGTAAATTGATGGACAACTTCACCCCCTCCAAGGAGTGGGAGGAAGCGGTTATTATCTATTTTATGATTAACGGTTATCGAGTTAAAAACGCCCAGTTCTCGGAACAGTTAAAAGTCTACATGCGCGGTAAGGGTAAAAACTCGGGTTGGGCCCCGCCGGTTCGCCCGGACATCCGTGAGGTTTTGGCTAAGCTAACGGAAAAGGCGGACCTTGATAACCCGGATCCGCCTGACGCTGAACCCACCTCCCCTAATGACGAGCCAACCCGCCCTCGCCCGGCTTTACGCCTGGTCCGGACCGAAAAGGATAGCTGATGTCTCGCTTTTCCGAGGGCTGGCGCGCCGCCGGTCTCATGACCCATGTCACCGCTTTGCCGGGCAACTATGGGATTGGCGATTTTGGCCCCACGGCCCATCATGTCATTGATATCCTCAAAAAAACCGGTTTAACCTTCTGGCAGATTCTCCCGGTGGTCCCCACGGGCTCAGCTTTAGGCGACTCGCCTTACTCAGCCTATTCGGCCTTCGCCGGGAGTGAGCTTCTTATCTCCCCAGAGCTTTTAGCCCGGGATAAGCTCATTTCCGAGGCCGAGCTCATCTCCTGCGAGACCACCCCCACTCGTTCCGTCAACTTTAGCCAAACGGCCCGCTTAAAGACCTCTTTAATCGACCGGATCTTTGAGCGCGAGGCCTCGTCCATCTTAAAGAACCCGGACTTTTTGTCTTTTTGCTGGCACAATGGGGCTTGGCTTAATGACTACGCCTTCTTTATGGCCGCCAAAGAGGACTTTGGCGGCGGGTCCTGGTCCAGTTGGCCGGAAGATCTTAAGCGCCGAGAGGACCAAGCTTTAGCTAAACACGGGGAGCGGCTGTTTAAACCCATCTTACGCTTAAAGTTGGGGCAGTATCTTTTTTTTAAGCAGCTAGCTGAGCTAAAAAGGGCCTTTAACTCTCAAGGCCTAGCCCTAATTGGCGATATCGCTTTTTACGTTAACCACGACTCCAGCGATGTCTGGGCTAACCAGGATCTCTTCTCTTTGGACGCGAATGGGGAAACCGCCGTCATGGCTGGGGTGCCCCCGGACTACTACGCCAAAGACGGGCAGCTGTGGGGGAACCCAGTCTATAACTGGCCGCGACATCAAGCCACTGGCTTTAGCTGGTGGAAGTACCGTTTAGGCCATTGGCTCAACTACTTTGATTGGACCAGGCTGGATCACTTTAGAGCTATGGCCGCTTACTGGGCCGTGCCAGCGGGCTCGCCCACGGCGGCCTACGGGTCCTGGTGCCCCTCCCCGGGGGCCGAGCTGTTCCATGATTTAACCTTATATGGGCCTTTAAACGTTATCGCTGAGGACTTAGGCTTAATCACCCCGGACGTGACCGCCTTAAGGAAGACTTTAGGCTTACCGGGCATGCGGGTTTTACAGTTTGGCTTTGGCTCGGACCAACCCTTATCCCTCCATACGCCTTTTCGGATTGAGCCGGATAACTTCGTCTACCCAGGCACCCATGACAATAACACCGCTAGGGGTTGGTTCCGCCAAGAGATAGCCGCCAGAGAGCGGGGTCAATTAACGGAGCTGGCTGGTTACGTGGTGACGGAGGAAAACGTCTCTTACACCTTAACTAAACTGGCTTGGCTCTCCCCTGGGGCGGTGGCCTTAACCTCTTTAGTCGATCTTTTGAACCTCGATGAAAAGAGCCGGTTCAACACCCCTGGTCTCGCCACCGGCAACTGGGGTTTTCGGGCCACTAGTTGGCCCAGCGTTAAAACCCTAGAGGCTTTAGCCGAGCTAACCGCCCTGGCCGGGCGGGACAATCAAGCTCACCCCAATATCCTAACTTACTAAAACCCTAAAAGTTTTTTTAGCTTAACCATTTTAAGCTTATTTATTATTGATTATTGATCTTAAGGCTATGGCATGCTTTCTTTTCCGCAGTTAGAGCGCCGGTTGATGGGCCTTATCGCCGATCTGGACGGCGATCTTTGGGCCCAAATCCTCCAAGAAGTTAACCCACCCAAAAGCTTAGGCCCAGTGGGGGCCATTCACGACCTAATTTTTCGGGACGCCAAAGCCTTAGCTGGTTACGTCCCAGATATCCGGGCCATCATCCGGAAGACCTCGGCCAAAGACTTAAGCCAGGCGGAAGTGGCCTCGCTCATCGTTATTAGAGGATATTTTAACCTTTTGGCCCGCTTTCCGGTGGTTCTCCTGACTATCCCCGAGCATGGGGACAATGAGAAGCTCATTGACCTCTATAATGGCTTTCGGCAGATCTTAGTGGAGCTGGATGAGTATCTAGCCTTAACCAAGGCGGAGGAGTAAATGGCCTTTTCCCCTAATTCCGCCGCTTCCATTAACAATTCGCCTCTCTTTCTCGAAATATTCAGTAAAGCTCGGTCCGTCATCTTGGAGCGACCGAAAGCTTTAATCGTTTTTTTACTGGGTTTAGGCGTTATAAGGCTCATTGTTCGGTTAATAGCCACTAAACTGATGGCCCCCATGGCCCCCATCATGGCCAAGTTCTCGTCCCTGGTGGAAACCGACCAAACCGCGGCGGTCAACGCGGTCATGGAGGCCTTCTCCACCCCGGAAGGCTCCAATATCCTCTTTCTGTACATCTTGGGCTTTAGTGTCCCCTGGTTCTTTTTGCCAGCCATTTTCTTGGCCTTAACGCGAGTGGCTTTGGGCCTATGGGATGGATTCGATCCGAGTTTAAACGACTTAAGTTACGCCTTTAAAAACTACTTAACCGCCTTAGCCACCACCTTTTACGTCTCTTTATACCTATTTTTAGGCTTTATTCTCCTAACCATCACTTTAACGCCCTTTAGCTTTTTCTACAGCCTAACCGAAGGCCCGGTTATGGGCGGGCTGTCCATGCTCTTGGGCGTGGGCTTAACTGGGGCCTTATTTATCTTTCTCTTTTGGCCTTTTTTCCGGCGGGCGGTGGTTTTACAGGTCCTCCCCTTCTTCACGATCATTGACGGGACCCATAAGACCAACCGGATCAGCCAGATCTTCCGGGAACTGGATGAATACCGCCCTATCGTCAACCAAGCCGGGGCCATCACCCTTTTCTTTGTGGTGGTCCCCGCGACCATCTCCGCTTTTATCCTCTTAGGGTTCAACGCCAATCAAATTAGCGGGCAAATCGTGGGTTTTCTTTTACAGTTAGTCATGGATTTACTGACGCTGTGGCCCTTTACCGCTCTCGCGGGTTGTTACCGGATAATCCTTTACCCCCAACCCCCAGAAATCATTGAGGAAGACGAGGACGAAGAGGATGACGAGGAGGATGAGGAGGACGCCGCCGAGGATGACAATGACAGGTAACGAGGAGGATAAAAAAGAATAACAATATAGGCTGAACTTTGAAGTCCCAAATCCAGGGGAAAATCCAGGGGAAATCCAGGCGAAGTCGTCAACATCGCCAGACCAAACAGATGAGCGACCAGCGCAAAATTTCGCTAAATTTAATATTTATTTTTAGTAAAATTTTTATCTAAACTAATATAATATGAAAATTTATCTTGAAACAAGTGTATTCAACACATATTTTGATGTTGATCCAATATTACATCCAGCAACTTTTCAAAGAGATTTACGCTGGAAAAATTATACCTTATACTTTAAATGTCCGCTGTATAAAAGACATTGCCAATACGTCCTCCACGTGGTATATTATTTATATGGCCTAACCATTGAAGCGCTTGATTTTGACTAGGCTTTGTCTAGTCGTTCAACCGCTTAGAGCGACTTTTTAAGGAGCGACCATGGCGGTTTTAAAAGGACTTCCCCTAGGAAATCAGACTTTCGCGAAAATCATTGACCAAAATCTGGTCTACGCCGATAAGACCAAGCTCATTTACTTTCTTGTCACCTCTACGGAACGGAACTACTTTCTGTCAAGACCACGCCGTTTCGGGAAAACCCTTCTCCTCTCCACTCTTGACGAGCTATTCAACGGCGAGCGCGCGAGGTTCCAGAATCTTTGGATTGGTCAGTCCGATTACGATTTCCCAAAGATTCCGGTCATTCACTTATCCTTGTCCATGGAAGCCCAATCCACTCAATCCTTTAAGAATGACCTTATGGCCAAACTTAAGGTAATAGCCGACTTGGAAAAACTTAAAGTCAGGGAGGCCTCGCTGGCCGTTTATTTCGGTTTTCTAATCAAGGCCCTAAGCCACCAAAGAGACAACTCCAAGGTCGCCGTCCTCATCGATGAGTATGACGCCCCGGTCACCAGAGCTATGGGCGATGAAGCGATGGCCACGGCTAACGCAAAGGTTCTTCACGACTTTTTCGCCATTCTTAAAGATCCAATGGTAGCCCCATGTGTCCGCTTCACCCTGGTCACCGGCGTAACCAGATACGCCCTGAACTCCATTGACTCGGGGCCTAACCACCTAAACGACATATCCCTTGATCCAAAATACGCTGGTCTGTGCGGTTTCACCCTGGCGGAATTTGACGCTCTTTTCGCCGACCGGCTGGGGGACACTCTTTCAAAGCTTAAAAAAAATGGCCAAATAGAATCCTCCGTGAGCCAGGAGGTTTTAAGGAAGAAAATTTTCAACTGGTATGACGGCTACGACTGGGGTGATGGGACCAGAGTCTTAAATCCTTATTCCATCCTCAAATTTTTTGAGTCAAACAACTTTGACAGTCATTGGATCCAAAGTGGTCGCCCAGGTCACCTGACCGCCTTAATCCGAAAAAAACCCTTGGATTTTCTTTTCCCTAAACTAGAGTCATATCTTTCCACGGAAGTGAGAAAATCGGAGCTGACCCAGCTACAGGCCGTCCCAGTCCTCTTTCATAGCGGGTACCTGACCATTGACAAAGTAACCAAGGTCCAAGTTGAAAACCCCTTAACCAAGGAAAAAGAGTTGGTGAGTTCCTACTCTTTTAGGCTACCCAACTTCGAGGTTTCCTCCGCCTACTACCGAGATTGTTTCGAGGTTATTTTCGGACGAGAGCCCAAGGAGCTCATAGCCAATGGCGTGGCTATGAGGCAAGCGATCTTATCTAAGGACGCTAAGGCCGTAAGCTCCATATTGGAAGATTTACTGACAAGTCTCAGTTACAGCCAAAGGCCTAGCGAGGAGAAAGACTTCCACGCCTTTATCCATTTGATCCTGGCCTCTATGGGTTTAAACGTTGTGAGCGAGCAATCGGGCTATAATAACCGTCTGGATATATGCGTTGATCTGTCAGAAGGGGTCTATGTCATAATTGAACTCAAATATCGCTCTGATAAAAAGAAGCTGACTAAGGCCGATGAAACCAAGGCTTTGGCCGAAGCGGCTATGGAAACTCTTCCGAGGAAAAGGCAAGACGAGATTTTGGCTAAAGCGCTCAGAAATTCTATAGATAATACAGAAATAATGAAAATTATTAGAAAAAATAGCGAAAAAACTCCATCTAAGAGTGAAATAAATAAGATATTGGCCAACGTGGCCATAGAATCCTTATCCAAAGACAACATCAATCAAGTTTTAGCCGAAGCGGCCAGAAATTCGTTGTCTGGCGACGCTGTCAAGAAGGTCTTAACGGAGGCGACCCCCAGCTTAGACATCTCCAAAGAGGAGATTGACGAGCTCTTGTCCGAGACCGCCCAAAAAGCCTTAAGCGACATATCGACCAGAAACTACCACGGGATCGTCAACTACAAGGCCAAACAGATTATCGATCTGGGTTTAGCCATTTACGGCGGCGACGCCACGGTTAAGGCCCTTTTCGGCTAAAGAGAGATTATCGGTTGATCTAGGGAATAAGCCAACAGCGGCTCAAAAGGTTGGCTGGCCAAAAGGACCTAAGGCCAGCTGATGGAAACCCCTGGCTTTTGACTATTGTTAACTGGCTTGACCTTGATGAACCTTGATGAACGACCAAGATTGAGACTCCCATAGACTCCAAGTTTAACTTCGGGTCAATACAGTAAATCTTTGAATAGGGTTTCTATATTATTGTTTCGTTGTCGGTCTGTATCCATTCACGGCTTTTTGGCCACTCCCGAGCCCCCTCCTATAATGGTAGCCTTAACGAGAGTGGCTTTAGGCCTATGGGATGGGGTGGTGGTCCCCGCGACCATCTCCGCTTTTATTCTCTTAGGGTTCAACGCCAATCAAATCAGCGGGCAAATCGTGGGTTTCCTATTACAGTTAGTCATGGATTTACTGACGCTGTGGCCCTTTACCGTTCTCGCGGGTTGTTACCGGATAATCCTTTACCCCCAACCCCCAGAAATCATTGAGGAAGACGAGGACGAATAGGAGAACGATGAGGACGCCGCCGAGGATGACGATGACGGTAACGAGGAGGATAAAAAGGAATAAGTTGGTTTCTTTGACCTCAAGGTTTTTGGCTCTAAACTTACGGTCCGCCGCTTAAATTAACCATCTATGGTCTTATGGCGGTCTACCAATGGAGATTATTGACAATGGATAACCCAGATTCCGGCGATGATTGGATTGATAAGGCCCGTCTCGAAATTTACGAGGAAACTAAAGATATGTCTTCTGAGGAAATACTTGAGTATTTTAGAAAATCCTCTGAAGAGGCGGCCAAAAAATATGGGCTTAAATTCGTTAATTCACCGGATTCCAAAGATAACAACAACAATTCGTAAAGTTATGTCTTTTTTTACGATTGAAATTCGGTAAATAACACAATCTACCCAGATTGTCAGTACCTACATAATAACCGGCTTTGGTTATGAACCCGTTTTTAGAAAATTGACCAGAGAGATTTAGCTATTTAAATAAATCCTCTCGTTTGGTCTTTAAAATCGCCCTTTAAAAACCAATTCCTCCAGCCGCCAATCAATCCAATCCGCTTCCTTGTCCGAAATCCGCTAGACTACGTCCCCTTGGCGCCGTATAGTCTGACTTTTAGACGTTTCCGCTGGAGCTAACCATGTTGGAGAACCCTACGGCTTTATACGCGGCTTTTAAGGCCAAGGATCCCCGCTTGGATGGACGTTTTTTCGTGGGCGTTTCGTCCACGGGAATCTATTGTCGGCCAGTCTGTCCAGCCAAAACCCCGAAAATAGAGAACTGCGTCTTTTTCCCCGCCCCTGCGGCGGCGGAAGCGGCTGGCTATCGGCCATGCTTAATTTGTCGGCCTGAGCTAGCCCCCGAGGACAAGCCTAAGGACGCCGCCTCGATTCTGGCCTTTAAGGTGGCTTTGGCCTTAGAGGAATTAGATAACGCTGACAATGACGCGGCTAGTTTAGCCCCAATAGCCGCCCGCTTAGGTTATTCGGAAAGGCATTTAAGCCGCGTCTTTACGGAAACTTATAAGGTCACCCCAGCTCGGTTTTTATTGACCAAGCGCCTCTTACTGGCCAACAGTTTGCTCACGGACACTAACCTATCCGTCCTTAACGTGGCTCTAACCGCGGGCTTTAAAAGCTTAAGGGCCTTTAACGAGGTCTTTAAAAAACGGTATAGACTTAAACCCTCTGAGCTAAGACCCAAAAAATTAGAGGCCAGCCCTTCGCCGATCAATAGCCTGGACCATACGGTCACTGTTAACTTGGGTTATAGGCCGCCCTACCAATGGGAGACGCTCATTAAATTCTTCGCTGGGCGGGCTATTAAAGGGGTGGAAAAAGTCGAGAATGACCAGTATTTTCGGGTGGCTCGCCTAAAGAGCGTCACCGGGGGCATGGTGGAAGGGTGGTTTAGCGTCGCCCATAACCCCTCTAAAAACGCTCTAGCCGTCACCATAAGCGAAAGCTTGGTTTCCGCTTTACCGGAAGTCTTGGCCCGGATAAAGGGGCAGTTTGACTTATATGGCGATCCGCTAGCGGTGGACGCGACCCTTAGCTCCCTAAACGATCTAGCCCCGGGGTTATTAATGAGCGGAACCCGAGTCCCGGGGTCTTTTGAGCCTTTCGAGATGACGGTTCGGGCGGTTTTAGGTCAGCAAATCACCGTCAAAGCCGCCGGGACTTTAGCCTCAAAAATCGCCACCGCTTACGGTCAGCCGGTTCCAACCAGCCAAGAAGGTTTAAACCGCCTTTTTCCTACCCCCAGTATGGTTCTAGAACTGGGAAGCGATCTAGAGGACCGTTTTGGCCAGCTTGGGGTGACCGCGGCTCGCTCCAGAACCATCCGGGAATTAGCCCGGGCCTTTAATGACGCGACCATTAACTTTAACTGGCCCCAGAACCCGGATGAGGAGATTAAAAAGCTCACCGCCATCAAAGGCATTGGGCCCTGGACCGCGGGCTATATCGCCCTACGGGCCATGGGCCATACGGACGTTATTTTAGAGACCGACTATGGGGTCAAAAAAGCCTTAACCCCGCGGACGCCGAAAGAAATCCTCAAGCTCGCGGAAGAATGGCGCCCTTACCGGAGTTACGCCACGGTCAACTTATGGAACTCGCTCTAGGAGCCAACAAATGCCTTATTTAACCACCTACGACTCACCCTATGGCCTTTTAACCTTGGCTAGCGAGGGCCAGAACCTTATTGGCCTCTGGATTGAAGGCCAAAAATATCACGGGCCAACCGTGGCGGATAACCCCCATGACCTTAATGGCCCTAAAGACCACAAAGACCCTAAAGATCTAGAGGTTTTTAAAAAAACCAAAAAATGGCTGGATAGGTACTTCGAAGGGCGTAAACCCAGGGCCAACGAACTCCCCTTCTTAGAACCTAAAGGCGGTATCTTTCGGCGGGAAGTTTGGGGTTACTTAAAGGAAATCCCGTACGGCGAGCTAACGACCTATGGGGCCATCGCTAAAAAGATCGCGGCCAAAGCTAATATCGCGAAAATGGCCGCCCAAGCGGTGGGCGGAGCGGTGGGTCATAACCCCATCTCTATCATCATTCCCTGTCATCGGGTGGTGGGCCAGTCTGGAAGTTTGGTGGGTTACGGGGGTGGGTTGGACACTAAGGTCAAGCTTTTAACGTTTGAGGGCGTGGATATGACGAAACTATTTCGGCCCAAAAAAGGCACCGCCCTCTAAGCGTATTTAATTTTCCTGGGTACAGCTATACTCAGGAAAAATAATAAAAACTTAGTACTAAATATGCTTAATATCGTTAGGAATAAGAAAACCGTATTGTTTATCTTTTAAATCAGTAAATATTACTCTCATATCAACATCTTCTTCGCCAAGTATTTCAGTTATATTATCTAAATATTTTTGATGACTATTCTCGTTATAGTAATAAATAATAATCTTTGAATAGTTATTTGCTTTAAATATATTTTTAAGTATACCATGATCGCTTTTTTCTAGTGAATGCCCAACAACATGAATTCTATGATCATTTTTATTGCTCATTTTGAGACTAGAGAGCAACTTTTGATATTCATCAACTGTTCTATATTTATGGCGTTGATTATACTTTTGAAATTGATTAATTGCCATAGGGAAATTTTTATCTATACTTTTACGGTCAAAATTTTGAGTACCTAAAATTATTTGATTTGAATTTATTACTTTCTTATTGAAATCAATAGGTAAATTATCATTAATTTTACCATGAATAAACGAGTATTTGATATCATGTCTTACTTCGGAAAATAGTTGATTGTGATATAATGAATTAAACGTAGAAGTATAATTAAAGTTAATAATATAAGTACTGTTAGAATGATTTTTGTTAATAACATTAAAAATAGGCAAATTGAGTTTATAATTATTACCTTTTGCTATATTATCTATTTGCTTATTAATAACAAAAAAACAATACAACTCAAAACATTTTATAAAAGTGCGCAATTCATTATACAATATTGAACTCATTTTATTAATATCATTTATAATAAATTTATCATTATATTTGCCATCATGAAAGTGTATAAAATCCCATTTACTATCTTTTATCGTTTGTATTAGTATCTCATGTAGTTGATTATGTAAAAAATTAACTGATTTAATAATATCAACAGATAATTCATTAATACTACAGTAATAACTAAACAAAACGAGTACTTTATAAATTTGAATTTCCAAATCAATCCAATTATCAGAATCTGATTTGATTGCATTAAAAATTTTTATCCATAAATTATTAGTTGTTATATTATTAAACTCATCATTAATTTTATTATATTCAGAAATATTATTTTCAGGTTGATAATACTTGCAATAATCAAGAAAATTAGAATATTTTGTCTCAAGTCCGTGAGCAAGATCAAAACCATTACCAAGAATAATAATATTCATATTAAATTCCAATTAATTAAATATTGAAAGATAAAAATCAGAAAATATTAACTTAAAAAATATTATAAAATTAAAACAATTGATTTATTAGTCCTTTACTGCCTCAATTGTTCTTAAACTAACTGTGATAAGCCGCAAAATAAGATCAAATATGTACCTGGGTTGGTCATGCTCTCTTGACCAATCATTCGTATTCTTTATACCGCTATCTTTGTCAACTTTGACCTGATATCTGTCCAGTATCCATTCAATGGCTGAACGTCCATTAACCACGTATTCTCATAAGCCTCAAGAGGAATATTCGAGATGGTTATAAAATGGTTGTACTGAAAAGCTGTCTTGTCATCTTTTCTGACAAAACAGATCTTCTTGTCAACTATGAAGTTACCTTTATCCTCTCCAGTTATCTCAACCTTGAAATATGGCTTGACTGTCTCGTAATTGAGGTGTAAATCAGCCAAATCACGTCCAGCTTTGGAGAAAACCCTGTTGACGAATCCTTTATTAGTAGCGCTGAGGAAGGCCTACCGGGGAGAAGAGCCGAAAAAAACCTGTTTTATGCTGGATTTAACCTCTAGCCCTCGTTATATTGGGTCTAACGACTAGATATCGGCTCTAATAGTCTATAAAACCACTCAAGCCGAAACCTTATCTTCAGCAATTTCGGACCACCGGGCTAGTCCATCTCGTCTAAGAGGCGCCTCAACGTAATTTAACAACACTTCGGCTACTAAGCTATTGAGAGAAATGTCACGCTTCGCCGCCGCCAAAACGAGGCGCCCATGAACATTTGGTTCTATACGAACATTAAAGCGCCCAGAATATGGTTTCTCCGGGTCTTTGCCTTCTTGTTCGCAAAACTCCAGATAATCTTCCACCGAGTCGGCCAAAGACTGTTTTAATTCGTCAATGGAGCGACCTTGAAAGGTGATGACGTCAGTTAAATTTATCACGCGACCGTGAAACAAATCGGCGTCATCGATATATTCAAAGTGACCGTGATAGTCTTTATATGTCAAAATGCCCATATCTTGACCTCCCCTATTTTATTTCCTCCGGTAATCGCTATACTATAGGTTTATTTTTTAGCTATTAATTTATTAAGTAAATCATCCCTATTTTTTTTAGCCGTCTTAAAGTCGCAAGCTTTAATATTTGGAGCGTTTAAATTTATATCGTGCGCTGAAGATATTAACTCGTCTAATTCTCTTCTTAAATCTGGCGCTTGCATTGTATTTATACGCTTTCCCAAAGAAAACAATTTGTTTTCAATATGCGATAATTTTTTTATGGCTAAAATATGCTTTATAG
The DNA here is from genome assembly GCA_031273455.1 of Deltaproteobacteria bacterium. GTDB lineage: Bacteria > Desulfobacterota > Desulfarculia > Adiutricales > Adiutricaceae > JAIROO01. The sequence goes on from JAISRZ010000096.1 coordinate 20,404, forward strand.
CAATTATTTTGTTATTATTAGATACCCGTTTATAGTTTTCAACCAATAAAATAACACATATTATATAGCATAATACCGCTAAATATGAATATATTTCTGTTAATAATTCAAGTAAACCAATAACTAGTAATGATAATAAAATAATCTGCGCCCAAAGGATTTTTTTGCTATCTTTGAGCAATCTTTTAGCTTGAACCTCCCGAGAAGCTATTGTGTAAATAATATTATCTATTTCAGCGAGTATTTGGTGTTTTACCAAATTGATATCATCTTTTTCATCTGTTTCTTTCATAAATCAATCATCTATTTTTCTCAATCGCCGCGCAAACAAAACTTTTAGCGGCTATCAATGGCTATCGACGCCAATCCCTGGAAGTTTGTAATTAGCGCAAATTTAATCTATTTTTCATAAACAATCAACTTCCTAACAATCTGCCTTGGCCCGCCGCGGATACGGCCCCATCGTAGTCAGACTGGCCGCAACGCTCCCGCCAATCGCCCACCGATTGTTTCACTCAAAATTGGAATACCTGATCTTGAGGGCCTGGCAGTTTTCCGTCACGCTTCTTTCGGTCTGGTGGTCAAAGCCTTTGGCCCGGGTGGCCGTAACTTCCAGAGTGATCTTTAAGTCGCCCTCATCGCCAGGGGAGGAAACGAGATCCAGGATATTATCGGCGATTTTCCGAAGTTCCTCAGGGCCTTTGATCCGGCTTAAATCCGCCGAGAGAACAAACTTGGTGGGCGTTAGCGTCTCCGGTGGCCTAGGTACGCTAGGCGTAGGAACCCTATCCGTCCCTCCCCCGTCCGGGCTTTCAGGATTATTTTCGCCCCCTTGAGCCTCGTTGGTCTTTTGGGCTTCCGCGAACTCTTTTTTGACCAAATACCCTTCAATGGGGTCTAAGGCCCCTAAGTTCTGGCCTAATTTAAGTTCCAGATAGACCCCGTCCTCAAAACCTTTGGCGTAACCGAAAGCCGAGTCAATGACGCCTTTTTTAATCGCCATCTTCAAAACTTCGTAGTTAACTAGGCGGCTTAAATAACAATAGGAGCGAAGATAGTCCCAAAGCGCGCTAACCTTAAGGTGATTGTCGTTAACCCACAAGAATTTATCCATTTCCAGGAGTAAAGGCTCGGGGGCCCAGGAATCAACCAGATATTCATTGTCCTTAACGGTCTTCAGAACCTTCTTGATTATGTCCACCTTATGGTCGCCATCCAGCTTGACCCGCTCAAACCTAATCTCGTGCTTGGCGGCGCTATCGACCTCGTTAGTCTCGTTAGCCGCGCCGCTTTCGCCTTCTTCCCCGCTTTTGGGGCTGAAAAGCCAAGAATAAGCCGCGGACAACTGGATCCGTAAGGTTCTTTCGGCCTCGGAAAAGTTACGCTTAGCTTCCTCCACTTGAGCCGCGTCTAAGTTCAAGGACACGGCCTCCTCATTGATGGACTTCCAAGCCAGTAATATCTTGGTTCCACCTTTCAGTAACTCAGCCGCGTTTTGGTCGGGAACCAAGAAAAGCAACATATTTTGGTTTTTCCTGATCCCGGCGCCACAGGTGGTCAATATTTCCAGGGCTTTAGGTAGGGCTGGGCTTTTATTTTGTTGATTAGCCGCGTCGCTGTTATTGTAAGGGTCATTGACGCTTAAAACCACTAGTTTGGCCACTTGGTCGTCCCCCACGTTAGCTGAGGAGTCTGGGCAACTAACAAACTGGGAGCCAGTGAAGGGAGTGGCTTTGGGTAGTTCTCTTACACGCTTTTTAAGCTCACTTTCGATTTCATCAGTGGAGACCCGCTTAGCCTTTTCCTCCATGACCTTTCTTAAAGTTGGCCGAGTGTCGTACCAGAACCGGTCCCCGCTCGCGTCAGAGTAAAGGTAGGTTTGACTACTCTGTAGAGAGCTTAAGACGTCATTAAAAATGGCGATCCCCTCAGTGGGCTGAATCACGCCCAATAAGATCTGGGGTTTTTGGAGACCTCTAACGTTAGCCGCTGGGGCGCTCCCCAGCATTAAGGTCCGGGAAACCCTACGGGCGGCCATAATCTGCCCGTACCGACCGGTCTTACTGTCCAACCCGTAAGCGTTGGAGTTAGGCCCGTCCACATCGTGATCCACCACGGAATTCCAGCCATCCGACAAATGGCGGGTCAGCTCATCTTTAACCGCGCTAATGTCAAAGGGCATGGACCCGGGCATAATCAAAAGACTGTTATCGCCCGCCACCCACAATTCATGGATAGTCGCGGCCATTAGCCGTAAAACGCCCCGAGTTCTTTGAAAGGAGTCCGATGCCGCCCAATCGTCGTATAACCGATCAAAAACCTCGGGATGGATGGGATAGCAACTTTTTAAGCGATCTAAGTAGCCCTTCTCATCGACCTGCGCGGGAAAATCTGCCTTGTGGTTTTGGTACATAGCGTGGAATTTTCGACAAACTTGATCCCTTTCGCTAATATTATCGCACTCCAAAAACAGCCTTCTTCTAACCACCTCAAAGCCCTCTTGGGCCCCCACGGGTTTAAATATGGCCTCCACCCGGCCAAAGGTGTGCTCAATTTCCTGAAGGGTTCGCTGGCCGCCTTCCCCGCCGATCTCCAGATCGGACTCCGGTAAAGTGGCCACCACTAAACTGTTTTTACTAGCCTTAACCGCCTCGGTTAAAGCCTGGATAAAGACAATAAAGTTGTCAAAGTTCCCGGCGGGCAATCCCTTAACCCCAAAAATCTTCCTGCCGTAAGCCACCAGCTCATCCATTAACACTAGGCATGGTCCAGCCTGGTTCAGTAGGTCCAATAAAACCACGTTCGCTGGGGCGATACCTTTGAGGTCATTTTCCTTGACCAGATCGTATAAGCCCGGGTTTCCAGTGGATAAGGCCAGTTGGGCCGCGATTTCCCCCCACAGGGTGTGGATGGTTTGGCCTGGTAAATGTGGGTACTTTTTGGTCTGAGCCGGCTCTAAGGCGGTCCCGACCAAGACGGCGATATGGGCTTTAGGCGGCTCCTTTAACCCAACCTCATTCAGAATTTGTTTTAAACCCGGCTGCTTATCTATGGCCACCTTCCCGCTAAGTAGATGGTATAGAGCCAGCTGACTGTGGGTTTTGCCGCCGCCAAAGACCGTTTTTAGCTGGACGACCGGATCCCCGCCTTGACCCGAGACGCGTTTTAAGCCGGTTAAGATAAGGCGTTTAATACCTTCGGTTAAGTAGGTGCGAGCAAAAAACTCATCGGGATCGACATACTCGATGGCCCCCTGCCCGCGAGCCACTTGGGCCAGATCCGCCGCGAACTCGGCGGACTTATACCGACCCTCGGAAACATCCGGGTGGGGCTGGATGACTTCGCGCCAGCCTAATAAGTTTTTCCCCGGAGAGACCTGGAGAACTTGGGTCAACTTGGGCCCGCTAGAGGTTGGGGGGTTTTCTGAGCTGTCTTTATCTTCTTCTGGGGCGTTAGTGGCGGCGGTCGCGGGCGCTGGGGTTTCTTCCGCGACTGGGGTCGCGGTAACGGTTTCTGGGGCTAGAGCCTCGGGAACGGTTTCCGGAACGGTGGGGGCCGGTTGGAGGCTAGCTAAAAAGGCGGTCCGGATGGCCTTAATCTCTTCGGCCTTAGTCGTGTTAATCTTCAGGCACAGCCGAGCCATGGTGTCTAAAGCTCGGGCCGTGTCCTCGTTGTCAAAGCCTTCGAACCCGGAGTGAGCCCAGTCGTTCCGAACGCCAATCAGCTCTTTAACCAAACCATCGGCGTTTTTGGACAATTTTTGTAAAAAGATCTCTCGCCAATTAAAAGTAATAACTTGAAGGCACAATTGGATGTCCATCTTGGCTTTGTACTCGTCATCCGTCCCAAAGGTCGGCAGATCTTTTTTCCTATCCTCGTTTAGCTTTTGCAGAACGCCTAATTCCCACCACTTTTTCCGATGCTTCTTCTGTAGCTCCGCGTAAATAAAATTGACCAAAACGCCTAAAAGAGTCTCAAACCCTTTGCCAATCACCGCCAGATTGCTTTCCATGCCGCCCATCCCCCGCTTAGCCGCGTCCACAAAAATCCGGTCTTAACCGTGACTAATTTTGATCCAGGACTGATTATGATCCAGGACTAATTATTATCCAGAGTAAATAGGCCATATTTAATGACCTTAACCACTTAAAAAACACCTTATGTCCTGAAAAAACTAGAAAACCACGACCCATTTTGGGGCCTTTAACCAAAACGCCCCTCAGCTAAAAGACAACGTCTTTTAAACTTACCATAATCCGGCCTCTAACTTTATCTTATATTTTATCGCCTTTAACTTAAGCCAAAAACGACTGGTCGGCCATGGCCTTTAATTTAGCGATATCCAGGTTGATGGAGACCACTTCCAGGTCCAGATTGGCGATAATCCGCCCAAACTCGCGCCCATTTAACATGGGGTCTTTAACGTACCAAACGTCTTGTCGGTCTTCGTCTAGCTCCACTAGAGCCAGGATATAGTCAGCCCGTTTATTTAAGGCGGTTAGCGTCTCGGTTCTCGTGACCGTGACCGTGGTCGCCCCTTTCACCCGGCCTTTGACCTCCAAAAACCGTAAAGCCGAGCCCCCGGATCGGCTCTCCAGGGGCACCTTGGACTCAATGTCATAACCAAACTTATGGGCGCTAACATCGGTCGGAAAATACCCTAAGGACTTCTCGATCGCCATGACCCGGGCCATGGCCGCCATTTCCGCGGCTTTCCGGTCCAGGCCCCCAAACTCCAGCGGGGTTTCTTGCGCGGTCTGCCCCAAAAGACTCTGGACTAGGCCTAAAGGCGCGACCAAAGCCCCGCCCACTAAGATGGGCGGTAAAGCGGAAATCTCACTTTCTTTTTTAAGCTCGCTTAGTCGTCTATTAAGCCTATCTTCCAGCTCATTAGCCCATTTTTGAGCTTTTTTAGAATTGATTTTAGCGTTAACCTTACCGGTTTCCTCTAAGAGCTTTAATTCCGAAGCCTCTTGATACCAATACCTAATCTCGTGGGCTAACCTTCGATCCACCTGAACCATGGTCTTTTCGATAATCCGCTTTTTGCGGGATTTAACCTCCTCTAGGTGGGCTGGGATGAGCTCTTGGCTGGCGTAAGCTAAGGCCACGTCCTCAATGTCCGTGGATAACCAGCTTTGGCCTTTCAGGCGCTCCCGGATTAAAGCTTCCTCGTCTTTAGAGGGGGGCCGGTAATTAAGATAAGGGGCCACGCCCCCGCTTTTAGCCTCTTTCTGGGCGTCCAATTCCACGTACTCCACGCGCCGGGAAATGACCCTTTGCGAGCCCGTGGCGGTCAGTAAGTTATCTTGGATGGAGCTTTCCAGGAAAAAGAGAATCCGAGCCTCCTGACCTGGGTCATTGGGGTCAACCAGGATTGACCCTTGTTTTAAAACGTCGTGGCTCTTTTCCAAGATGGCGGCCACCACCGCGTCCAATAAAGGGTGACCCGGGCACAAAAACTCAGCTTCCGGTAAATCCCTAATCTTTCGGTCGTTTTTATCGAAACAAACCCTTTCATACGAGCTTAAGATATTAGCCCCGCCTCTAACCATGGGGTCCCGCTCCCGGACGGCTTTCGGGGTGTGGCTAATCTCAAAGCGGTTTTTCTCCCGGGGATGGATCTTGCCGCCTAGGGTCTTAAAGGCCTTCAGAAAAAAAGACTCAATAAAATGGGGCTGCATCTTATGAGCCTCCACCCGCTCCATGGTCTCTTTAACCTCCGTTAGAACCCTAAAGTTCATGACGTCCTCGGTTAAGACCTCCCGCCGTAAAAGCTCCAGGATGCGCGTTTGGTCGGTGGCCGTGTCCACCACCTGATAAATCCGCTCCCTAACCTCGGCGTCGTTATTATAACGAATGGCGTCGATTAAAAGATCCTTTAACGACTTGTCCTCAAAGGTTAAGCGGCCTAAAACGTCAAAAACTTTCCCGCCTAAGGCTTCTCTGGCGACCTCCAACTTAGCGAAGAGGACCCCGAAGACCAGACCCTCCCGGGTCTCGGAAGCCACTAGGTTCCATAAGTGGCAGACTTCCATTTGGCCAATGCGGTGGATGCGGCCAAACCGTTGCTCTAAGCGATTGGGGTTCCAGGGCAGATCATAATTAACCATCAGATGAGCCCTTTGAAGGTTTATCCCCTCCCCAGCGGCGTCGGTGGCCACTAAGATATAAGCTTCTTTGTCCTGCTTAAAGAGCCACTCCACCTTCCGCCGCTCTTCCCGGCTGAGGCCCCCGTGGATGTTGACCACGGCCTTGTCGTTGGCTAAGAGATCCCGGATTTTTTCGGTTAAGTAATTAAGGGTGTCTCGATGCTCAGTGAAGATGATGAGCTTTTGCCGCTCACCATTGGGTTTAACGATTAAGCGGTTCCGCTCGATTAGCCCGACCAGCTCATTCCACTTCCGGTCCTCCCCGCTATGGCGGACCTTTTTCGCCAACTCCTCTAAGCGGCCCAAAGTCGCGATCTCAGCTTCCAGTTCTTTGACGGTCTTAGCCGCCGAGGCCTCATCGGTGATCCTTTGCTCTAGTTCCTCCGACTCCCCGGTGGGCCAATCATCGTCATCCTCTAGGCGAGCCGAGTATTTATCGTAAATGGAGACCGTTAGGGTCAAACCGTTTTTCTCCAGCTCCAACCGACTTTTAAGGCGTTCCCGGCGTCTGATTAAAGACTGATAAATGGCCTCCGGCGAGGAGGCCAAGCGTCTTTGCAAAGAAATTAAAGCGAACCCCACCGCCGTCTTTTTGTCCCCGGTTAAGCGGTTGGCCCGGTTAAACTCGGCCCTGACGTACTCGGTGACCTCTTCGTAGAGTTGAGCCTCCCCCGGGGCTAAGGCGTATTTAACGGTGTAGGCTAAACGCTCCGGAAATAGCGGGGTCCCATCGAACCGCAATAAATCCTCTTTGACCATCCGCCGCATGACGTTGGAGACATCCACGGGCTGATAATTGGTCCGGGGGGAACACTCAAAACTATCCTCATCGACTAAAGACAAAAAGAGCTGGAAATCGCTTTCCTTCCCATTATGGGGCGTGGCCGTCAATAACAAAAAGTTACGGGTAATATGGGATAAAAGGCGGCCTAAATGGAACCTTTTAGTGTACTTTATCTCCCCCCCCCAGAAGGTGGCCGACATCTTATGGGCCTCATCGCAGACTATTAAGTCCCAATCGCTGGCCTTAAGCTTATCTTTAAGCTGGTCGTTCCGGGATAAGGTGTCTAGGCGGGCGAGCGCCAGATCAATATCGGTAAAGGGATTGCTAGTGACGGTGGAATTGAGCCGCTCGCTAGTTAAGATCTCAAACTTTAGATGGAATTTAGTGTAAAGCTCCTCTTGCCACTGCTCCACTAAAGAGCCGGGGGTGACGATGAGGCAACGCTTGACCTCGCCCCGAATCATCAGCTCTTTAATCAAAAGCCCGGTCATGATGGTTTTCCCGGCCCCCGGATCGTCGGCTAAGACAAACTTTAAAGGTCGCTTCGGTAGCATGTCCTGGTAAACGGCCATGATCTGATGGGGTAAAGGCTCAATGTCCGAGCTATAAACCGATAGATAGGGATCAAAGAGGTGGGCTAAACGAATCCGAAAACCTTCGGAGGCTAACTTAAACTGGTCAGGATCGGCGGCGAAGCTAAAGGGGAGCCCTTTAGCCACTATTTCCAAGGTTGTTTCGTCCTCGCGGGTGAGTAATCTAGTTCCTAAAGCTCCTTGGTCATTTTTGTAAATAACCTCCAGGCACCCCGGGCCTCGGGGGATGAGGCTGACCACGCTAACCGCGTCCTGGCCCCATAAGCCCTTAACCCGGCTTCCCACCTTGATATCATTTAGAATAGGCATTCACTTCCACAAAACTTATTTTTAAAAAAGGCCAAAACAAAAAAACTAAGACCGCGAAAACCATAGTTAATTTTCCCATTAACCGTTAGAGCCGCCCTTTTTAACTGGCGCGGCTCATAGCCCCCCAATGGAATAAAAAAGGCTTTTTGACCTGTCTATTATCTCTAAAAACTATACTTTAACCGCTTATTTTCTGACTAAAGCGCTTTTTGTTTTCGAGTATTCAATTATATTATATTTTCTTCAGGACGACAAGACCCCGACCCAGCCCCCGGCGATAAAGATCGCGGCCACCGCCACGGCCAGAGTCTCAAGTGGCCAAGGGCGACTCATCTGGGGTTGGGGCCGATTGTCACGTGGTTAAAGGGGTCACTAGGGTTATAGGGAATTGAGCCGCTCGCAAGTTTCAGGGTCAAACTTTAGCTGGAATTTAAGGCCAAGCTCTTGGCCACCGCTAAAACGAAAGGATCTAAGGGGGTGACGATTAGGCGTTGGTTAACCTCACCTTAGACCATCGGCTCTTTAAGCCCAAGCCCCGTATGGCGCGTCGCGTTAGCCTCGGGAGCGTCGGCTAGCTAAGGCCGCGGAAATAATAGTTAATTTTCCCGAAAAACCGCCTAAAAGATCCCCCAGGGGAAAAATAATTTTTGGTCAAAAGATTATTTCTAAAAACCTTATTTTAACCGCTTATTTTCTGACTAAAGCGCATTTTGTCTTCGATTGTTCAGTTATTTTGTATTTACGTAAGGAATTTAAGACCCCGATCTCGCCGCCAGCCAAGGCGATTAAGATCGCGGAGGCGAACGCTGGGCCACCGCCTAAAGTCACCGCCGCCGGGACTAGGAGGGCTAAAGCGCCGATGACCATGACCAAGCCGATGGAAGGCGCGGCCGCCCCGGAAACGGTCAAGACCAAGAACAGGGCGATGATAAGGCCCATGGCCCCGAGGGCCACGGCCCAAGCCACCTTTCCTATGACTTTAATCCTAACGACTTTCTTAGCTAGATCGCCTTCAATCTCAATGGTATCTTGTTCCTCTTTAATCGCCTTAAACAAATCGCTTTCTTTGGTAATCGTTACCTTACCCAATTCGCTTTCTTTGGTAAGCGTCGCCATATCGCGCTTTTTAGCCACTCCTCGCCATTAAAAAAAACTGGCCGCTAATAAACGCGCTTAGAAGGGCCTTAAGACCCCAAGGCGTCTAAAAAATAAAGTCGCCAAATAAAGCTTTAGCGGGGCTCTGGCCGACCGCGCCGGAAGGCTTAAAGGCCAAAGCTTTCCGAAAATAGGGCGCCCCAGCCAAAAACTCGCGCTGTTTTTAAGGGGTTATCTAGTTATTAAGCTGTAAGGCGGGCGGCTCACCCGTTAAGACTTCTTTTAGATCCGGAGGGATGGCCTCCTCGTCTAAGGTCAGGTTAGCCAAAGCCTGACGGAAGAGCTCGACTTGCTCCTCAAAGGGTTGGGATCGGTCTAAGATGAGCCAAGGCTCTTGTCTTAAAGAGCACTGACCGCTACGAAGCTTTAAACCAGCGTAAACCAGCTTCCCACTGGACACTTTGAGGCCTAATTTTTTGGAGAGTTTTTCCAGCTCGCTTAAAATGATCCGTTGTTTCTTCTCTTGGCCAGAAACCCGCATTATTTGACCTCCATCCGCCATTGGGCCGGGCCCGAGTCATATAGGTCGCCCCCAGCCAAGTCATTGATCACAATGGCCGGGAGGGCTTTCACGGTTAAACGCAACAAAGCCTCCGGGCCCAGTTCTGGCCAGGCGATGGTTTCCACCGCCGTCACGCAACCGCTATAAATGGCCCCCGCTCCCCCCACGGCGGCCAAATAAATGGCCCCGTATTTGAGCATGGCCGCCTTCACCTCTGGGCTCCGGCGGCCCTTGCCCACCATGACTTTAATCCCTTGGGCCAAAAGGGGCTCGGTTAAGTGATCCATCCGCCCACTAGTGGTGGGGCCAGCCGCGCCAATAATCTGCCCGGGCGGCGGCGGGGAAGGCCCCACATAGTAGATAATCTGTCCTTGGGGATCAAAGGGGAGTTTTTGGCCCGCTTTTATAAGATCCACCAACAGCCGGTGAGCTTGGTCCCGGGCCGCGTAGATCTGACCGTCAATTAGCGCTTCTTGGCCCGTGGCGAGACTTTTAAGCTTATCCAGATCGACTGGGGCGGCTAACGTGGCTGGTGGTGGGGAAAGATCCATAAACCTAGCGCTGCTGCTTCTGGATGTAGTAGGTGGCGAACTCCTTGTCATGGCGCATGATGTGGTCTCTTAGCCAACCAGTGACCATGGAGTTGATGGTGAGGATGCTGGCCGACTTGTTAGTGGCCTTGAAGTACTCTTCCAGCTGTTTTTTCAGCCCGCCGGAGAACTCCACATGGAGCTGCTTGTGAGGCTCGGCTTTGGGGTACTGGCTGGCCCGATGAAAGGCCTCCTCATCGAAAAAGTGCTTGGCCACGTAGTCCTTTAAGAACTTCAGGGTGGCTTCCACTTTGTCGGCCTTGGAGCGATCCAAGAGAAAATCGGCTTGACGGAACAACTCTTGGTGTTGCTCGTCAATCTTAGGAATACCTGTTTCCAGGGTCTTAGACCAAAGCATATCAACACTCCCTAGCTAGAACGCTAAAACGGTCTAACGACCGTCTGACCTAACAAAAAACGTGATTAAAGGTCACAATCAAGGAGACCCCGGCTTATAGCTTTAACTTAATAAACCGGTCGTAAGGCTAAGCCTAGACGCGATAGAAAACAGCATATTAATACCATTAACTAAACTAAAAAACAATCCTATTTTTGAATTTGAGCTTTTGTTCGGTTTGGCCCAGCGCCCAACTGACCCCTCTTCCCCACTAAAAATGGCGGCCAGGGGAAAGGCCTAAGGCCCTAGTTCTGGACCCTTTAAGAACCGTTCTTAAGTTTAGGGCTGGGCGGCCTTAAGCTAAGACCCTAAACCCTTTAACTTTCCTAGGGGGCGGCGGAGCCGCCCCTATAACCTTAGGATTTTTTGGTTTTTTTGGCCTTTTTAGGCTTAATAGTGGCCACCTTAACTAAATAAGGGCTCTTTAAAAGATCCGCTGGGGCCACCGCTAGCTCCTCCCGGGGGAAGTTGGGAAACCGTTTTTCGATTAAGGCTTGGACCACTGGATGGCTTAAGTTATAGTCTTGAAACCGCTTTAACGGAACCAGCTCCAGCCCGGCCCCCCTTTGGTAGATCTTATAAACCAATTCTGAGCAATAGATATGGTCATCCGACCAAAGGAACTGAAAGTCATAGGGTTTCCCTTGGATTTCCCGCCCTTTTTCTTTCATCTGGGCTAAAACCTCCGGGGTCAGAGCCGTCCGGTCCTTTAAGCGGGTGACTATGACGGGGATCTTACTCCGGTTAATAAACTCCTTAAGGGGCGTTAAGCTAGTGACCGCCACGGCCTCATAGACGTAAAACCCGTCCTGGCCCTTATAAACCACCCCGCAATGGGTGTACTCCGAGCCAGTGGCCAAGACTAAAGCTAAAGACTGACTGGTCTCTAGCCCCTCAAAGAGGATATCGCCCTCCTGAAACTCAAAGGCCAAGGCGTAAGGCGCCTGGCCTAACCCGAGCCAAGCTAAAGCTAGGGTTAAAGCTAGGGCCATGGCCCTGACCTTAGCCCAGCTTAAAGGAGAATTAGCCGACCAAATGGTCCCCTGGTTCACGCGAGCCTCCTTAATGACGAGAATAAGCGCCTTAAGTTAGCCGTCTTAAAGCGATTAAACCCGATTATCCAAACTGGAAAAGCCATCAATTTTTCTGGCGCCGGGAGTAATTGGAACCCCCATTCCTCATCCATATCGCTATTTAACAACCAACGCGGGGAAACGTAAACCCATTTTTACTAAGCCTTCCAGCTAACCCTTTAATAACTCTAGACATTCCGCCCGCGCCGCCTAGCTTGACTAGTCCCAAAGTTATTTAGACTTTCGGGGTAAACTTGGCCTTGGGGTTAACCTAAACCAATCCCCCGGGCTAAACTGGCCATAAGGTTAAACTGGCCCCCCCAAGGTTAAACTGGTCCCAAGGGGCCAGTTTAACCTTAACCCTATGTGTCTTAAACCCCTTAAGTCCGAGCCAGGGGCGCCTAGCCCCTTTTCCGAACGGTTTTTGGCCCCTTAAGCCAGGGGGCCTGGAGGTTAGGGGAATGCTTTCGGGGTCTTAAGGTTCTTACGGTCTTGGAGTCCGAAGGGCCCTATCAATAGTTGGCCCTAGGGTTGGCGCCAGGGTTGGCCCTAGGTTTGCCCCTAGGGTTGCCCCTAGGGTTGGCCCTGTTGGTTGATCCGCTGGTTGATCTTAGGGGGAGGCTTTAAGTCTTCTTTTCTAACTATGATAGGTCTTGGCGCGTTTAGTTAAGAGAAAATAGGCCAGAAAACCTCTGACTAGAGAGAGGGTCGCTTGGCTTCCCTTTAATTTTTCTTGATTTTTCGCCAAACAAGCGCTAAAATAATTTCATATTTAAGCTATTAATAAAACATTTATATTTCATAACATAATAAAGAATAGTTAAATATATTTAAATAAAATAATTATTTAATGTCTTAATTACTATTTTATGACAATATATGGTTCAAAAAATAGTTATTTTCCTTTGGTTTAATTGATAAAATCTGATTAAAAAACCTTAAAACCTAAAAAATCGTTTACCTTTTTGGAGCGTTTTGGGTCAGAAAACCGCCTTCCAGAAGACCTAACGAGTCTGGCTTCTAGGCTACCTAGAGCCGATCGTTAAGACCCCCCCAAAGGAGAGCCATTTTGTCGGAAACACTGTGGGCGCCCTGGCGCTTGGACTACATTTTGGGGCCTAAAGACCAAGGCTGCTTTTTCTGTTTACCCAAAGACCATCTGGGGCCACTACCCGAGCGGTTGGTTCTGTATAGCGACCCTCTCTCCCTCGTCATCATGAACCTATACCCTTACAATAACGCTCACCTGATGGCCGCCCCTAGGCGCCATGTGGCCACCTTGGCCAAAGCCACGGAAGAGGAAAGAGTGGCCGTCATCAATCTAGCCGCCCGAGCCACCGAGATCTTGGATCGGGCCATGTCCCCCCATGGCTATAATATGGGGATTAACCAGGGCTCCGTGGCCGGGGCTGGGTTAGAGGATCACTTACACTTCCATATCACCCCGCGCTACTCGGGCGACACCAACTACATGACCGTTTTAGCCGAAACCAGGGTTATCCCTGAGCATATCCAGGCCACTTACGACCGTTTAGTCGGGTATTTCAATTGAGCCCCCCGAAAATTCCCCCCGTGGGCCTCACCCCAGCTTTAAAGCAGTGGTTCGCGGTCAAAGAGTCTTACCCGGAAGCGGTGCTCTTCTTTCAGATGGGGGATTTTTACGAGCTCTTCTTTGAGGACGCCACCTTAGTGGCCCCGCTTTTGGATTTAACCTTAACCAGCCGCCAAAAGCTGGGCGATGAGCCCGTCCCCATGTGCGGGGTCCCTTTATCCGCTGGGGAAGGTTACATTAGCCGCTTAGCCCAAATGGGCCATAAGATCGCCGTCTGCGACCAAGTGGGCCCTTTACCCAACCGGGGGTTAGCCGAGCGAGTGGTCAAAAGAGTGGTCACCCCGGCCACCATCCTGGCCGCCGACAAAGAGGGGTCTAGTTACTTAGTGGCCCTCCAGCACGACCGCCCAGCCAACGCCTTCGCTTTAGCCGCGGTGGACATCGCCACCGGGGACTTTATCTTAGGCCAATGGCTGGGGGAAACCGGCCTTTTAACCGAGCTAACGGCCTTAGAGCCGGCGGAGGTGGCCCTGCCCGAGGACGCCTCAGAGGAATTGACCGCCCTAGCCAATTCCTTAGGCGTTTTAGTCACCCGCTTACCGAACGAAGCTTTTGACCCGGCCAATTATTTAGCCAACTGGCGGACCGCTTTTGGCGAGGATTTCGCCCCGGATCCCGCCGATAGCCCTTTGTCCTTAGCCGTGGGCTCGGCGGCTTTAGGTTATTGCTTAGCCTTGACCCCGGGGGGTAATTTAAGCCACTTAGCTAGCCCTCGGCGGCTTTGGGCTAGCCCGTACTTAGGGTTAGACGAAGCCGCGGTGAGGAACTTGGAGTTAATCCATTCTTTGCGGGACAACAGCCAAGAAAGGACCATCTATAAGCTTTTAGCCCAAAACGTCACGCCCATGGGCGGGCGGCTCTTAAAGGATTGGCTCTTACGGCCCTTATACGCCAAAAGCGAAATCACCTTACGCCATGAGGCCGTGGAAAACTTATTGGTCGATAGTTTAACCCGGGATAGTTTAACCGAGCTTTTAAAAAAGACCCAAGACCTAGAAAGGGCTTTAGGCCGCTTAACTTTAGGCCGTGGGGCCTTACGGGATTTATGGGCCGTTAAAGCCACTTTAACCCAAGCCGGGCCCTTAAAGGAGCTTTTAAGCCAAGCTAAGGCCCCCCTATTACGCGACTTAGCCAATAAAATCGTTCCTCCAGCCAACTTACTGGATAAACTGACTAATATCTTAACCGACGACGCTTTAAACCCCAGCGAGGGCCAAGTGGTCCGCTCCGGGGTCAGCCCCAAACTGGATGAGCTCCGGGATCTAGAGACCGGCGGCAAACAAAAGATCGCCGCTTTGGAGGCCCAAGAGCGGGCGGCCTCGGGCATTAATAATCTTAAAGTCGGCTTTAACAAGGTTTTTGGCTATTATCTGGAAGTCACGAAATCCAACTTAAAAGCCGCCCCCAGTCGTTGGCAAAGGAAACAGACCATCGCCACCGGGGAGAGGTTTGTGACCCCGGAATTAAAAGAGTGGGAAGAGAAGATCTTAACCGCTGGGGAGAACCGCTTAAAATTAGAGGAACTCATCATCGAGAACCTAAAACGGGCGGTGGCTAATAAGGCCCCAGAATTAAAAGCCCTAGCCGCTAACTTGGCCACGGTGGACGCTTTAGCCGCCTTGGCCTTAACCGCTTTAAAACGCTCTTGGGCCAGACCTGAGTTAACGGACGATGATATTATTGACATTAAAGGCGGGCGCCACCCGGTGGTCGAGGCCTACCTGCCAGCCGGGGAGACCTTTGTGGCCAATGACATCCGCCTCTCCCCCTGGGAAAAGCTTTTGATCATCACTGGCCCCAACATGGCCGGTAAATCCACGGTCTTAAGGCAAACGGCCTTAATGGTTATCTTAAACCAGATGGGTTCCTTTGTGCCGGCCGAAAAAGCCTTACTCTCCATGCGCGATCAGGTTTTCACCAGAGTGGGGGCCGCTGACGATTTAGCCCGGGGCCAATCGACTTTTATGGTGGAAATGAGCGAAACCGCCCATATCTTAAAAAAAGCCACGCCCAAAAGCTTAGTTATTTTAGATGAGGTCGGTCGGGGCACCTCCACTTTTGATGGGTTAGCCATCGCCTGGGCCGTGGCCGAGTATCTGCATGATTTGGCCCACCGGGGGGTTCCCACCCTTTTCGCCACCCATTACCATGAGCTAGTGGATTTAGCCCGGTATAAGCCTTTAACCCGCAACTACAACGTCTCGGTCAAAAAATGGGGTCAGACCGTGGTCTTTTTGCGGCGTTTGGCCCCGGGCGGGGCGAGCCGCAGCTATGGGCTGACCGTGGCCGGTTTAGCCGGGTTACCCAGCCGGGTCATCGCCCGGGCCGGGGAGGTTTTAGCCGATCTGACTAAACGCCACCGCCATCTAGTAAGGCCGCCCGACTTTGCGGGCGACCTTTTTGAGAAAGCTGGGTTAACCGACGATCCGCCGCTGGCCTTGGTGAGAAAGCTCAGTCAGATTAAACTGGAGGAGTTAACCCCCTTAGAGGCCTTTGACCTTTTAGCCGAGCTGAAAGCCACAGCTTTAGAGACCATCGCTTGAGACCTAGTCCGCTCGTCATAGCTTTTAACCAGGCCCTCTGGGGGATCTTAGGGTCCTTGGCTCTGGTGATCGCCTTTGGCCCCAGCCCTCTGTGGGCCGCTGGGGAGTTAGCCCGAGCCCAAAGCGCCCGGGAGCTTTTTCTCCAAGGGATATCCACCAAGACCCGGGCCGACTTTTTGTCTTTAATCGAGCGCTTTGAGGAAGCCGCGACAGCCCAGGTT
Source organism: Deltaproteobacteria bacterium (assembly GCA_031273455.1). GTDB lineage: Bacteria > Desulfobacterota > Desulfarculia > Adiutricales > Adiutricaceae > JAIROO01. Next base: position 36,335 of record JAISRZ010000096.1, read on the forward strand.
AAACCGGAGCCCGCGGCCAAGGCCAGGTCCTTAGGGGCCGAGCTAGCCTGGATGAGTTACGAGCGGTTTAAAGAAAGCCCGGACGTCAAAAAAACCTTGGACCTCGCCCGGCGGGTCATTAGAAACTGCCCCCGGTGCGAGGCGGCCCCTTTAGCCCAGGTCTTAATTGGCCGGGCCTTAATCGCCGAGAACCGCCTGGATGAGGCTTATCGGGAGTTATTAAAGGTTGAGCTAAACTTTCCTAGAAGTTCGGAAAGAGCCACGGCTCGGGCTTTAATGACCTCCTTAAGGGCTGGCCGGACCCCGCCGCCCTCGCCGGACGTCGCTAGAGGGGATAAACCCCCGGCGAACTCTCTTTCGTCCCCGGGGTCCAGTTCCCCGAAAACCCCTAACCCGCCGATTTCGCCCCCCGATTCGGTTAAACCCCCGGATAAACCCCCGGTTACGCCCTCGGTTACACCGCCGGTTAAACCATCGGTTAAAACCGTTAAAGTTACCCACCCCAAAACCCCGAAAGGCCGAAGCGACGGGATGCCCCAGGTTTATGGCTTAAACTTGGTGGATTATGGCGACTATGAGGAGATTATCGCTTACATTGACCAGGTCACCCCGTACCTCTATAACCTTTTACCCCCAACCCCGGGGGGTCGATTTCGGGTGTACGCGGATTTTAAAGGGGCTAAACTATACCCCCAGATTAAAGAGCGCTTAAATAAATCCACGGATCTGGTAAAACTTGTTAAGGTTAGCCAACTAAACGCCGATACGGTCCGCTTAGTGGCCGATCTGCCAGGCCCGTGGGCTTATCGGCCCTTATTTCTGGATAACCCCAACCGCTTGGTCATCCAAGTGGCCCAAGAGGCCAGCGATCTCCCGGGGCCAGAGCCCGAAGTCCCGCCGTCCCCGCCAGTTAAAAAAGAGCCCAAAGCCACAACCCCGGTTAAACCGGCGCGCGGCCCCGCCTCTTCACTCGCCCGGCAATTGGGTTTAAAGATCCGCAAGGTGGTTATCGATCCCGGTCATGGCGGAAAAGACACCGGGGCCTCGGGCCATGGGGTTAAGGAAAAGGACGTGGCCTTAAAGGTGGGGCTCCTCTTGGCCGAAAAAATTAGGAGCCGCTTAGGGTTAACCGTGATCCTAACTCGGGACGCCGATAAGTTTGTGACCTTGGACCGGCGCTCGCGGATCACCCGGGAAAGCCAAGGCGATCTTTTTATCTCCATCCACGTTAACGCCAATAGCTTGGCTAAGGTGGAGGGGTTTGAGACTTATATTTTAAACTTCACCGACAACCCAGCGGCTTTGGAGACCGCGGCCCGGGAAAACGCGGTTTCGGACAAATCCATGTCCGAGATGTTTAATATCTTGGAGCTCATCGCCAAAAACACCCGGGTGGCCGAGTCGCGGGTCTTGGCCAAATCGCTCCACGCTAACGCCCTAACCTCGATGCGGTCAAAATATAAGGTCCGGGACTTGGGGGTGAAAGAAGCGGTCTTTTTAGTCTTAGTCAACATGAACGTCCCCGCGGCTCTACTCGAGATCGGCTTTGTCACCAACGCCGCCGACGCGGCTCGTCTGACCCAAGAGGAGTACTTGGACTTAATGACCGATGGGCTGGTGGTTGGGTTAAAGGCCTATATCGCTGGGCTCCCCAAATAAAATACCCGTTTAATAACCAAGTCGCCTTAGGCGAGCGGATTAAAAACTCTATATTCTAACTATCTAACAACTATCAAAAACCCATAAATTTAAGTTATTTAAAAATAAGGCCACGATAAACATGATCAAATTAAAAAAAGCCGAAAACGTTCTACCCGCCCCTTTGGCCATTGATAAAGACATTCAAAAGGCCTTAAAAAACGCTCTTTACGTGGGGATAGATTTTGGGACTTCCAACACCGTGGTTAGTTACCTCTCTTACAACCCCCAAAACCGCCTCATAGCCCAACCGTTCGCCTTGGCCCAACCGACTATTGAAGGCGAGCCGGCGGTCTTGGAGCTGGTTAATAGCGTTTTAGCCTATCGCCCCCCTAAGCTTCTCTTTGGCCGGGAGGCCTATAACTTACGGACCGACCTTTTTGAGGGCAAGAACTGCTTTTCCTCTTTTAAGATGCGCTTAGGCTTAGACGAAGGGCCCTCCTACCCGGAGACGGTCTTAAGTAAGGCCGCTAAAGGCCCTTACGTCATTGAGACAGCCACGGACGCGACCCGGGAGTTTTTTATCGGCCTTTACGCTTCCATCAAATCCGCGGTTAAAAAACTAGGTTTACCGGAAAAGATCTACTTCGCCGTCTCGGTCCCGGCCTCCTTTGAGGCCAACCAACGGCGCGATTTACTGACGGCGATCAATGAGGCCGGTTTTCCGGTCGATGAGTCCTGTTTGATCGATGAGCCCAACGCGGCCTTTTTAAGTTATTTTTTCGCGACCTATATAGACCCTCAAGATAACGATTTGACCCACTTATTAACCACCAAAAAGAAAGCTAACATCTTAATTTATGACTTTGGGGCGGGCACTTGCGACGTTTCGATCTTAGAAATAAAGTTTGACCAGAAAAAATCCTTTTTCACTTCCAGAAATATGGCCATTTCCCGGTTCACGGCCTTAGGCGGCGATGACCTGGATCGGGCCATTAGCCAGGAAATCTTGATCCCCCAGTTATTGCGCTCCAACCCCGAGTACCAGCCCTTAGGTCGGCATATCGCGGAAAAGTTGGTCCCGAGGTTAATGCCGGTGGCGGAACGCTTAAAAGTTATCGCCATGGAATACCTAACCTTGAGGAATCTAACCACTTTAAAAGATATTAGGCTCCATGAGCCAGTGACCTTCGCCACCCAAGGGATTAAACCCTTTAAAATTAATAGTAATTGTCTATCTTTACCTAACCCCAAACTGACTTTAGAAGAATTAGGCCGAATCCATCAAGAGTTTGTGGTTAAAAAGACCACTAAATATCAGCCGCTCCACGTTTTTGGGCCCATTGACGACGCTCTTATGAAAGCCCAAATCTCGCCAGACCAACTGGATTTTCTTATCTTTATCGGCGGTAGCTCCCATAACCCCTTGGTCCGGCAAGCTATTTTAAGCGAGTTGCCGTCCAATATTGAGGTTATTATCCCCGCCGATCTTCAACGCCATGTCTCTATTGGGGCCAGTTACCATTCTTTGTACTATCACGCCCTAAAAATAGACATGATTAAACCCATCACCCCGGAAACTATCTTTGTCATCACTAAAGACGAAAAACTAAAGGAACTGATTCCGGCCTCCACCCCGGTTCCCACGGAAAAAGAATACCTGACGCGGCTAAAGGTCCCAGAAGATCGCCAGGCGATGATTGAGCTCCCCATTTGCGTGGGCAGCGCGGCTAAGCTTTTGGGGGTTCTCCAAATACCGGCCCCAACTTTTCAGGGCTTTCCAGAAAAGGCCGAGGTTGAGGTGACCGCCGCCATCACCCAGGAAAAATCCTTAAAAATAGACGTGGAGGTTTTAGGCCTTAAAATTCCCACGGTCTTCCTTAACCCTTTAGCCAATCGGCCTTTAACCGAGGTCGAACAGACCTTCCTAGCGGCCAAAAAGCTCTATAACATCGCCTTACTGGAATCCGGCGGGCGTCCCCCAGTGGCCACGCTCCTCAATTACGCCCACGCGGCCATTAAGGCTAAAGATTACCAAACCGCGGTCGATACGCTAATCACCGCCTGTCGCTTGGATCCGAAGCTAGATAAGGCCACCGATATAGCCTATTGTTACGCCCAACTGGGTAACGTTAAACGGACTAACGATTGGACCGCCCGAGCCTATGACCAGAAGAAAAACTATTTAACCGCTTATAACTTAGCGGTTGATAAAGACGGTCAAGAAAAAATCACTCTTTTACGTGAGTCTTTAAGTTATAATAGTGATTTTACCTACGCGTTATATGATTTAGGGATGGAACTATATATAAACGATAACCCTGAACACCAGATTCATTTAAATAAATTCACCCAGCTGGTTAAAGAAGATATTAAATATGGTAGAAAAGTCAATCAACGGCTTTTGGAATGTCTTAAAAAAATCGGTAAATTGTTTCATAATGAAAAACTTATTAGCTTGGCCGAAGGAGAGCTTTTAAAAAGCCGAGGAACTAGCCCAGGCTCTAGCCCGAAAAAAGCCCCGTATAAGGAGAAGAACCTCACCATCGCTAAAAACGCCCCTAAAAACAAAATTAATGACTAAAATCACGTAAAATCATTCATAATATTGTTATTACGCGCCTAATTTAACAGCGCGTTAATCTTTAGCTAAGATATATAGGATTATTCGCATGACCTGGTGGATTCCTGAAAATCAATTATCTGAAAATCAAAATATTCTAATAAATTGTTGTGTTTTAGAAAATAATGATTATGTTTGGTTAAGGGGTTTCCCCGGCTCGGGCAAAACTTTATTATTACTACATATCGCTATAAGGTTGTTGTCACATAATCTTAAAGCTAAAATTGGCGTTATTACATATACTAACAGCTTAGCGGACCTATTATGTTCATGTCCATTTTTTGACGATCAACCTGATAATGTAATTTTTAACTCTCATGTTAGCTTTTATTTGAATAATAGAAAACATTTTGATTATATTTTTATTGATGAAATACAGGATATACCTATTCATCATCTAGCCAAAATTAAGACAATGGGCGATAAAATTTATTTCGCTGGCGATTTTGATCAAACAATCTACCCCCAAAGATGCTCTATTTCTGAATTGCGCGCATTATTCAATCCGCTCGCGGAATATCATCTGACTGAGGTGTTTCGCTTAACGCCCAACGTTTTCGCTCTGGCCAAGCGCGTAGCCGGGGATAATGGCGTGGAGAGCGAAGTGGCGCTTAACCCGAAAAACCCTAACATCAAGCTAATTGAAGTTGGCGATAGCGAAAAATACGAGGAGGTGGTCTGGATCGTTGAGAACGCTTTAAAACTGGCTCAACCTGGCCAACCTTCCGCGATCCTCTTTCAATGTCATGATGATATTTTTGATTTTGGATTATATTTGACAACTTATTTTGAGCAAAAATATAAAATTAAATCGTATGGTCCTATTCTCCATTTTGGCTCCTCCGAGGACGCCTATAGGTCATTTAACGACACCTGTAAGCGTCATGGGCTTTTTTTTCGATATCTTAATTATTACAGCGCTAAGTTTGCGGAAAGCGAAGGAATCCCCCTCGTTTATCTCTCCACCATTCATAACGCTAAAGGCTTAGAATTTAACAATGTTTTTTTACCCAGCCTTACTCAGGGCGCTTTTGTGGACAGCGAGAAAGTCAAAGGTTGGAACCTATTTTTGGTCGCCATCACCCGGACCAGAGAAAATCTTTTCATAACCTACCCGACCCACAATTATTTTGATTATATTGATCAATCGCCAGCGTCTATATGCTCGAAACTTTGGCTTAAAGATCTAATTCACCCGCCAACTGTTAAGAAAGAAGAAGGCCCGGCGGAAGAAGAGGAGGATGAGGGCATCGTTTTTTAGCCCAAGGGGCGCTATTAAGCTTTAGGGGTCATTTGCGTAATTTGGCCATCCAAAACTTGACCATTGGCTTTTTTAGTCCGTTTGACCCCATCAGCCCCCCAGGCTCCCCATTGTTTAAAGAAAAAGGGGATGGCCATTTTTTCGGTCAGCCGCTTAATTGACCTCGCCCACTCGGGCTTCATGACTCGGGCGTTAACCCCGGTTTCTCCACCAACTATGACCCAATTAATATTCTTTAGATCAATAAAACCTAAGTCTTCGAGTAACGGCTCACAGGAAATAAACTTTATTGAACAATCAATTTCTCTTAAAAAATCAATCCGTCTTTTGGCTGGGCCATTTTCCACCGTCACTCCCAGCCAGACATGAGCCGGAGCCGGGTTTTGGGCGAAGTAGTTGGCCATCCTGGCCGCCCGTTTGGTCAATATTTGAAAATAATGCCATTTGGCGCTATTGATGGTGGCCATAACCTGGTCGATAAAACTGAACGGTATGGCTTCATGGAAGAGATCGGCCATGGAACAGACAAAAATCGAGCGCGGTCGTTTCCATTTTAAAGGCTCATTTAAAGAATCATGATGCGCGGTCGGGGTAAACCCTTGGGCGTATTTGGGCGAGCCCATAGCTTGGAGGCGGCGGGCTAGAGTTTGGGCGTAACAGTTATCGCAGCCAGAGGAAATTTTTGAGCAACCGGTCACGGGGTTCCAGGTCAGGTCGGTCCACTCTATCTTGGTTCCACTCATTTAAAAGCCCTTCTAAATAATAGCGCGACTAGAGTAACAATAAATTATGATATCAACTAATGCGATTAGAAAGATAGAATATGGAGATTTTCAAACACCAGAGTTATTCGCTCGAAAAGTTTGTCAGAAAATTCATGACATATATAAATTGTCACCATCAATAATATTAGAACCTACATTTGGGATTGGAAATTTTTTTCCCGGGATAATTTCAACTTTTCCTCAGCCATTTAAACTTTTTGGTATAGAGATTAACAGTGATTACTACAATATTGCTCAACAAACAATTTCAAAATTGACGCCCAATAATATTCAACATCAGAATATTCAAATTAAGTTATTTAATGACGATATTTTTTCTTTTAATTATGATAAAATTAAAGATTCTTTGTCAACTGACAATCATTTATTAATAATTGGTAATCCTCCGTGGGTAACTAATTCCCAGCTTTCATCATTGAATAGTAACAATATTCCAAATAAAACTAATCAAAAAGCTTTATGCGGTTTAGATGCAATTACAGGTAAAGCTAATTTTGATATTGGAGAGTATATTATTACTAGTCTTTTATGTGAATTTTCTAATTTCAATTGTTTTTTGGCTATGATATGCAAATTAACTGTCGCAAAAAATATCATTAGAGATTTATCAGCTTACAATTTATCGATAAATATAGCTGATGTATATGTTTTTAAAGCTACTGATGTATTTAATATTAATTGTGACGTTTGTCTCTTTGTGACGCAACTGGGCAATGACCATAAGAAAGTTTGTTCTGTATATGATTTTGACACTAATAAAAAAATACGTACCTTCGGTTGGTTAAATGGGTCTTTCTATTCAAATTTTAATGGCCAAGAAAAATCCGCTTTTGATGGGAAGTGCCAACTGGAGTGGCGACAAGGTATTAAACATGATTGCGTAAAAGTTATGGAATTTATGTCATCAGATGAAGTTTATTTTCAAAATTTGTTGAAAGAAGTTCACTCTTTTACAATGGGACGTTATATATTTCCATTAATAAAGAGTTCTGACATAAAAAGTTTTTATATAACTAAAACACGAAAGTATGTTCTAGTGCCTCAAAGTCGTGTTAATGAAGAAACATCAATTATTAAACATATTGAGCCTAATGTATGGGATTATTTACAAAATCATAAAAACTACTTTCAGGCTAGACGTTCTTTAATTTACAAAAATTCTCCTGAATTTTCTATTTTTGGTGTAGGCGATTATTCATTTTCAAAAATTAAGATTGGTGTCTCAGGTTTTTATAAAGAGCCTATATTTTCATTAATTATTGGTCAATACCCAATAATGCTGGATGATACATGTTACTTTCTAAGCTTTAACGATTTAAATGACGCTATTATTACTTTATCACTTTTAAACAGCAAAGAATGCAATTCTTTTCTAAAGAATATTGCATTTTTGGAATCTAAAAGGCCGTTTACAAAAGAAATACTACAAATGATTGACCTTTATAAGCTATCTGAGGCTGTTAGCTTTGAAACAATAAGTCAATTTATATTTGATAATTTAAATAGTTATACTATATCAATCGAAGACTTCATTAATTTCAAAGAAAGATTTAAAATGCTACAAGAACAAAGATTATTTTAGCGGTTTTATTGAATAGATTTCTATCTTAAAGACCTAAAGTTTTGGCTGGGGCAAGGTGGGCCAGTCCTCCGCAACACCAGTCCTCCGCTACCAGTCCTCCGCTACTGACACCCTATGAACTCCGCCAAAAAATTAGAGAATTTATGGTGGAAAAAAAATTATGAATTCAGGTTTATTCCAAAGTTAGAATCGCTACGCTGTTTAAAGAGAACTTTTTTAATGGATAATAATATCGTATACTTTCATAGGTCCAAACGCCTAGGCGATTGGTTCGAAAAACTTTCGGTTGCTTGCTACCTAGCAAGCGCATTTCAAGATATGAAACATCCTTATGTTCCTGGCCTTATATCTATCTTGTTTTTATATATTTCTTGTTACTATACTGATTTATGCGGCTTACTAACAAAAATAAACAAAAACAATGAATAACCTATTTCTAAGCAGACATTATGATTAACGAAAAACAATTCATAATAAATACCCTCATTTACGCTATTTCTGGCATTATTATTGTTTGGTTCTTTGGGTGGCGCGATCGCAGAAAGAACAAAAACGCCGCCAAAAACTTAGATCATAAAGACAACAACTAACCAAATGACCCCACCCTCCCTATGGCGGGCTCCCAAAAACGGCCCGCCACGCTAACTTTAAAAAACCAAGATAATGAAGGCGGTCTTTTTTAAATAGCCCACTTCTCCAGCTTATAAGCCGAATCCCAAAACAGCCACTCCATCTTCGAGGCTAGAATAAAAACCTTCAGCATCTCCGCCCGAATGGCCTCGGTCGTCTCTGCGGCGAACCGGTCAATAATGCCCAAAGCGGTCCGTACCCCTTGGGCGAACTCCTCGCCGCCGTAAAGATCGATCCAGCTCTGATAGGGGTTATGGGGCGTTTTAGGTAGGCTTAGAAGATAATCGCCCACCTTCTGGTAAATCCAGAAGCAAGGGATGGTGGAGGCGAAGGCCGTTTCCCCGGCGGCCACGGATAACTGCCGGTACAAAAAGGAAGTGTACAAAAGACAGGACGGGGAACGCTCGGCGGAGAGGTTTTGATCGGCCAAATAGAGCTTATGTAAGACCATTTCCGCCTTAATATGCTCCGAGGCGAAGCCCAATAAACTATCCACATCGCTTTTAACTTGGCATTTAATGGCCACGCCGGCTAAGACTTTCCCAAAGTCCTCCAAGTACAGGGCGTCCTGGTTCATGAAGAAAAGGAATTTCTCCCGGTCTAAGGTCCCTAAGGAAAGCTCCCGAATGAAAGGATGTTGGGTAATGGCCGCGAAGATAGGCTCAATGGCTCGCCAGGCGTTCTGACTCCAGCTCATGGTGGGGTGGTCCTTTTAGTTTGTGGATTAATAGTTTCCCCTTGGAGGTTTTCCTCTTGGAGTTTTCCTCTTGGAGAAAGGTCTTGGGCGTGAATATCTTTTAAAGCAAACTGATATTTATATATTATTATTTAAAGACTAAAATAAAGACAATAAACTTTAACAGTACAATTAACGCATACCAAAAATGATTAAGGTTTAAGATTATTGTCTAACCTTAAACCTTATCATAAACTTCTAAATGGTTTTATGGTTCTTAAAGAAAAGGGAATATCACTCAAAAACGCTCGACATCTCATCTAGATCCCGATCGCGCTTAACTATGAGGAGCTCTAGATAGATGGAGCCATTAATAATATTGGTGCACAGTTGGAAAAACAAATAAGAGAGCGCGGTAAAAATAATAAAGCTAGTTCCACCCAAGTCTAAATTTTCCCCTCTTTCGAACATTAGCTCCGCCCCTTTAATGCCTAAGCCCTTAAAATCGGTGAAGAACTCAATAAATAAAGACGAGGCCACGACAAAGAGAATGAGCGCCACCAATAAACAACAAAAATAGATCAAAAGCATGGATAAACGGCAACCTTTAGTCAGTTGCGCGCTCCGGCGCAAGGAGTCCATGGCCCCGAGCCTTTCCACCACGCAAGCGGGCACGGCCATGCCGATAATGGTGAAAATATAGGCCACCAAGGCCAGGCAAGCCAACATGACTACAGCGATAGCCACGCTGTTTTTCGTGAATATCACCGCGACCACCACCATTGAAATAACAACAACCAGAACCATAAGTATTAAAAACATGATCACAGACGACAAAACTAGGCTTGGTAACTTGGAAAAACTCATGGTGATGGCTTCCCCAAAGGTTAATTCCTCCTCATGGTAAAGCTTAAATATCACCAAAGCCACCGCCCCATGGATGGCTAGACCGATGAGCTGGCCCAATAAGTTGATAAATTGGCTTTCCAGGGCCGTGCCTATGACGATAAACACTTCCCCCGCTAAAGTTAGGGCCAAGATCAAAAATAAGCGCTCGCGAAAAACCTGGAAAATCCGCTGGAAAACATCCCTGGCCCTAAGCTTCGGGACCTCATCGTAATCATAAGACATACTTTATCCTTGGCGATGGCGAGAAAAAGAAATCCCTTTTCCCGTTCCGGTCAGAAGTGGACACTAGCCTTACGTCCCCAGCCAGTAGGGCTCGACTTTAAAGGCGATTATAACTAATAATTGTCGAAAAATCGTTAAGGATCTATCTTAGGTCTATTCGGGCGACTCTACTTTGGGTCCGGCGCTTCTCTAATCTTACAGCCCTAGATTTGACCAAACAAAGCTTTAAGCTAACAAACTTTAGGCTTTTTGGCGATGAAGCGTGATTAAAGGGGCTAGCGGCTTTAAGCCTAAGCTTTGATAAAGGGCCAAAGCCGGTAAGTTATACGCGGAGGTCTCCACGTTTAAGGTCTTAACGCTTTCCTTAGCCAAATCCCTTTCCATCTCTAAAAGGAGGGCTCGCCCCAAACCCTGGCCCCGGCGATCCTCAGCCACATGGAGAACCACTAGCTCAGCCTCCCCGCCGGTCACCTTAGCCAAGGCCAAGGCCACCGGCCTTTGGCCAAACTCCTCCCACAAAAACCAGGCCGGTTGGTTTTGGGAAAAATGGCTCAGGCAGACCGCCCGCCATAACTTTAAAGAAAAGTCGGGCGGTAGATAGGGCCCATGTAAGTAGTGCCCATCATAAAATAGATCGCCCAGTTGGCTTAACCACTTTTCCCCTTCCCCGGAGCCCGGGGTTTTTAGGGACAAACCCTCTTTCCTAGTAAACGGAAACTCGGGCCATAAACTATCGTCAATGGGCCCAGACAATCTAGAGCTAATATCCGCCACCTGGAACCCAGCTGCCCCTAAACCCCGGATAATGGCTGGGTCCTGGACCGTCTTAATGGCCACAAACTCCGGGCCAGGCTCTAAATCCAGGGCCTTTTGGGCTAAGATGGCCGTTTTTCGCTGGCGCTCAGCCTTATCGGTTTCCAGTAACCAGGGGCCTAAGAGCCGAATGGACCGATGGCCTAAGATAATGGACTCTAAAGGCCGCTCTTGCCTTAACAATAACCCCCGAGCCGGGTAACTATCGTCCACCCAAAGAACCTGGGCTAAACCCGAGGCCACCTTTAAGGCGGCGTCTCGGATATAGCTCGCCTTTAAAGGCTGGTTCCACAAAGAAAAAGGGCTGGGCTGACTCTCCTCCTCCCGGGCCAAAAGAGTGAGGGTCGCGGCCATTATTCTGGCGGTGGCCATTTGTCGGGGCTCTGTCACCGTTTTTCCTCGGCCTTTTTCTTAAATAGATCGTACTTAGTGGTGTTGTGATAACAATTTTGACAGACCGCGAATTTTTCGTGCCCTAAGTTCCGGCCCACGGCCTCTCGTTTGGCGGCCATGGCCGGGCTAAGCCAAGCCTCGGCCAAAGTTAGATCGGCTAGGTTTCCGATAGTGTGCTCCGCTAGGCCTTCGGCGTCTTGGCCGCAAAACTGGATGGACCCATCGTACTTAACCTCTAGGGCCAAGAAAACGTCCACGCAAAGACCCCTTTTTAACCCCAGGGACTGGCGGTTTAAGTGGGGTTTAACCCGGGGGCTTTGACTAACGAAATTGAGGTTAGTTAGATCCACGGCCACTTTATCCACCACCTTTAACCACTCTTGGGTAAACTCCGCTGGATCCCCCTCTTTTAACTCATCGGCTAAGACCGAGGTTAAAATGGATAAAAAAGGTCTTTCTTTGGCCCCCCGTCTTTGGCTCATGGCCTGGATAATAGCCTTTAGGTCTTTAAAACTGGCTTTTCGGCGGTTATTTTCGTACTGCTGAGGCGTTAACCCCTGCAGAGAAAACTGGAGATCATCCACTTCTAAATCAATCAAAAGATCCATTAACTTAGGGGTTAAGTTTAGGCCATTAGTGTAAATCTTTAGCTTAATCCCCTTTTCTTTAATCAGGGTCACCAAAGACCCGATTTGGGGGTGCAAGAGCGGCTCCCCCCAGCCGGTTAACCTTAAGGCCGCGCCCTTATACCCAGCCATTTCGCTTACGACTTTATCGGCCAGAGCCAAACTTAAGTTCCCTAAGGGCCTACTGGATAGCTGCCGCGAGCAAAAGAGACAATCTAGTTGACAGACGTTGGTGGGCTCTAGGTTAACCCACAAAGGAAAGGGCGAAGGCGGATCATAATCTTTTAACCATTGGTTGGAGCTAAAGATATAGTGAAAAGGGTCGCTCTCGACCCCTTTTCTATAGGTCAGCATGACCGGCTCCTAAAGCCTGATGGATAAAGATCCCGCCCATCACGATAAAGGCCAGGCCAGCTAAGATCTTTAAAATACGCGGCGAGACGAGCCGGCTAATTAAATCCCCTAGTAAGACCGCGACTAAGGTGGAAAAAACCAAAGCTAAACTGGCGGCCAGAAAGATCTCCAACCGCCCGGCCGAGCGACCGGCGGCGAAGGTTAAGGCCGCCACCTGCGTTTTATCGCCCAGCTCAGCTAGTAAAACCGTCAAAAATATCGGCCACATGGCTTTTAATTCCATGGTCAACTCCAAAAATAATGATTTTAGCACGTCCCAAAGTTTTTCGGGCGGATTTAACCCCCCTTAACCGACTAAGAAAGCTTAAACCCCTTTAACCAACTATATTGGCCCTAAAAGCCAAAAAATGCCCCTAGCCGCTAATCCTAAGGCTCTAAAGGGCCCGAAACGCCCCTAAGGGCGAGCCAAATAAAGCCCTTTTCGCGGCTAACGCTCGCGCTTGGCCCTAAGCGACTGGCTCTAGCCCTCGACTGGGGGGTTAGGGGGGCTATCGCCCCCCCCTAATTATATTAGTTGGTAGCGCTTTTAGGGGTGGCCATAAGGGCCAAAATAACCCCAAGGACGTAGGGATAGGTATTTGACCAAAGAGGCCCTAACGTGTCAAGATACAGCTACTTTTACGCCGGTGGCCTCTTATTAAGAGCTAACCTTTTTACGCCCTAACCTTATGGTTGGGGACATACCGGCGGCCCGCACCTTTGGGAGGCCCGTTAATGACCAGGAAACTGCCTGTTTACCTCTTGCTGGACACCTCGGAGTCCATGGCCGGGGAAGCTTTGGAATCCGTGGAGATTGGGGTCCATAAGACCATCTCTAGCTTAAAAAAGAACCCCTACGCCTTGGAATCGGTCCATCTTTCCATTATCACCTTCGCCGCCAAAGCTAAAGTCGTCTTGCCTTTCACCGAGATCTTAGCCGTTAACCCCCCGGCCTTATCCATTAAACCAGGCACTTCCTTGGGGGCGGCCTTGGACCTTTTACGGGAATCCATCTTAAAGGACGTCACCCGGACCACCCGGGAGGAAAAGGGCGATTTTCGGCCCTTGGTCTTTATCTTAACCGATGGCCAGCCCACCGACGATTGGCGGGGGCCTTTAGCCCGCTTAAAGGAAGTTAAACCTCGGCTCGGGCATATCTACGGGGTGGGTTGCGGGGATGAGGTCGATTTTGAGACCTTAGGCCAAATAGCCGATGTCTCCATCCAGGTGGAAGCGGCCACTAGCGATAGTTTAGCCAAGTTTTTCGTCTGGTTGACGGATAGCGTCCAATCGGCCAGCGTCAGCCCAGACACCCCCCTTAGCTTAGAAAAGACCCCGCCTTTGGATAAGGGCATGAACCTTATTGATAAAAACAGTCCGCCCAAGTTCCATCCGGAAACGGTTCGGCTCCACTTTCACGCCACTTGCTCCAAAACCAAAAAACATTACCTCATGCGCTACCGCCATGATCTAACCCGACCGGTCTACTTTTTTGAAAGGTCCTTCGCGGTGCCCGAGGACTTTTTCGCGGATGGGTCATTAAAAGCCCCGGCCACTGACGCGGGGTCGCTTTTAGGCTCCTCGGACTGCCCTTATTGCCACGGCGACGCCTGGGGCAAATGCGGCTTTTGCGGGCATATTTTTTGTTTGGACTCGAACAACCTTCAACCCGAGGTCACTTGCCCCTTCTGCGAGACCCATCTGACTTTGGACCCTAGAAACGACGCCAACTTTAGCGTGGACGGCTCGGTCGGTTAAAGGCCGCCCTAGGGTTTTGGGTTAAGGCGGCTAGCTAGGCTAAGACCTTCAAAAGAGGCTCTTTCCGGTTTTTTTTAGGTTTTATGTTTAAACTTAAAACGGATCTTTTGACCCGGAAAATCGTTATTTCTGTGCTATAATTAATTGACAATTCTTGGCCAAAACCGGGTTTAGCCCTTAAGTCCTTATACTGACTTAAGGCGTTTTTGGGGTTTTTTCAGGGCGACCCTTTTTGGTTAGCTAACCTAAGATTTTCTTTTTTAATCAACTTTTTGGATCAACTTTTTGGATTAAGGGGGCGCCCCTCGGGGGGGTTACCTTTCCTTAGCTAGCCACTAGGTGAGGCCAGATAAGCCCTTAACTTTGACGTTGGAGAACTTTAATGCCCAATCATTGGTCCCGCTCTTTGGCCAACCGCTTGGCCACGCTAAGCCTTACCCTAGTGACGTTATTGGGGGTTTTAAGCGCTCTTCCGGCTTGGGCCTATTCCTCTAAGGAGATCGGGGCCCCCCCGAGCTTAGAAGTCTGGAAGGATTGGGTTCTCTTTCAAAACTATCCCGAGGCCTATTGCCCGCGATACCATCGCTCCCCAATCAGTTGCCAATGGGCGAGCGGTTTAACCTTAAACTTAACCGAGACTAATGGCTCCTTCACCGGGACTTTTGTGGTCTTCGCGCCTTTAACCATTAGACTCCCGGGCGGGCCCAAAGCTTGGCCCAGCGCGGTCACCGATAGCCTTAACGGTCAACCCCCGGTGCCCTTGCCCGTGGTTAACGAGGATGGGCCGCGGGTTTACTTAACCCCGGGTCGCCACGTCATTAAAGGCCAATGGGCTTGGCCCAAACCGCCGGACACCTTAACTTTGCCCCTGGTTCACCTAGTCACGGTCACTTTAAACGGTCAAGAGGTCCTTTTCCCCTATCAAGAGATTAACTTCGTTAATGAGACCATCTTTTTTTGGTTAAAAGATCCCCAAAGCCCCAGCCTGGCTCCCCCCCCGCCTAACCCTAACGACCAGGCGGCCAATTTAGATGAGCTGAAAGTCACCTTGGACCGTTTAATCATGGACGATCAGCCCATGCGGGTGACCACCCGGGTTAAGCTGACCGTTTCCGGTCGGGAAAGGGAAGAGACTTTAAAAAGCCTCCTTTTGCCCGGCTCCATTCCCACGGTCCTCCGCTCGCCCTTACCGGTCCGCTTAATCGACGAGGGCTTAAGAGTCCGGGTGAAACCGGGGATCTATGAGATCCTGGTCACCGCCCGTTTAGCCGGCGAGACGACTGATTTAGGGCCCGTTAGCGACCTTTATGGCTCGGAGAACTGGGCCGTCCTTCTAGACCCGGCCTTACGGCAAGCCGAGATCTCCGGGGCCCCCCAGATTGACGCCAGCCAAACTGACCTCCCTTGGCGGCGCCGGAATCTACCCATCTACGTCTTGGCCCCTGGCCAAAGCTTAACTTTTAAGACCTTGCGCCGGGGGGATCCGGATCCGGGCCCCGACCAACTGGCTTTGGAGCGGAGCTGTTGGTTAGATTATAACGGCCAAGGATTGTCCTGTCGGGACCATTTGTCCGGGGTCATGCGCGGCGGTTGGAAGCTCTCGGCGGATCCGCCCTTTGTTTTAGGCCAAGCCAGCGTCAACGATCAGCCCCAGGTCTTAACCTACGAGGTTAACTCCAAAGGCCAAAAGACCCCGGGGCTCGAGTTGCGGCGGGGACAGTTTAACTTAACCGCCGACTTGCGCTTAAACGACTTTCAAGGGGTCTTGCCCGCCTCGGGCTGGGATCATAACTTAGTGAGCTCAGCCCAAATCCTCCACTTGCCCCCGGGTTATCAACTAGGGAGCGTCTCTGGGGCCCGGGCCACTAACTCGAAAGGCCAACCAATCAGCTGGTTTGACCGCTGGAACACTTTAGATCTTTTTGTGGTCTTAGCCATCTTTCTGGCGGCCTTAAAGACCAAGGGCAAACTCTTCGCCCTTTTGGCTTTAGGGGCTTTAGTCTTGTCTTACCATGAGTTTATGTCCCCGAGGGTGGTTATCCTCCATGTTTTAGGGGCTTTGGCTCTTCTAAAGGTTCTACCCAGTTTTGGGGTGGCTAGGGGGTTAGTTAAAGTCTGGCTCGGTTTGGCCCTTATGTTTTTAGCTTTAGTTTCCGTGGTCTTTGTGATCCACCAAGCCCGGATCGCCATGTACCCCCAGTTGGAGAACCCCCACGCTTACGTCCCCGGGGCCTTTGGTTATCCCATGTCCGAGGCCTTTTATAAACGGAGCGAGGCGGTTAGGTATCAATCCCAGGAATTTGGGAGCGGGTCCGCCTTTGACTTAGAGGATTCTTACTCCGAGCCTCTAGTCGAGTCTCCAGCCGAGTCTCTAGCCGAGGTGGAAGAGCGACCGAGCTCCGCCCCCAAGCTTAGCCGTAAGCAAAGCGCCGGCAAAGCCGATAATCTGGCGAGAAGCGTCGCCCCGAGCCCGAACGGCTCGGCCTTAAATCAGGCCTCAATGGCCACGCCCAACCCCGAGGCCATTGTCCAAAACAGCTTGGCCCGGCCCGACTGGCAATGGCTCCCCATCTATTTGGACTTTAATGGCCAAGTGGCTAGGGATCAGGAAGTTAAAATCTATCTCTTAGGCCCCACCGTCCGCCGGCTCTTGTTTATCTTAAGGATCGCTTTATTGGTGGCCCTAGTTCTAAAGCTCGTCTCTTGGTCTTTTAAGGCTGGTTTTAAACCCGGCGCCCCTAATCCGACTAGCGACCCCGATAACGGTCCGGCTTTAGAGCCAACGCCGGACCCCGAGCCCGCTAGCTCATCGTCCGCTAGCTCATCGCCCGCTAGCTCATCGTCCGCTAGCTCCGCGACTACCCTAGCTGGGCCAATCCCGGCCCTAGCCCTCCTTTTGGCTCTGGTCTTGGGGGTTGTCTTCAGCTGGGCGGAGCCGCTTACGGCCCAATCCATAACGCCCCAGACCTTTCCCTCGGAGGCGCTTTTAAACGAGTACTTGACCCGCTTAACCTTGCCCGACCCCCGGAACTTAACCCCCGGGATCCCCAAAGTGACCATAGAGGCTAAACGCCACACTTTAAAAATGACCTTTGAGGTCGAGGCCGTGGGCGAGGCGGTTTTGGGGCTCCCGAGCTTAGACGCCAGCTTTTTCCAAGCGCGGGCCATTAATCTGGCCTCCGGGGAAGGGTTACCGGTTATTTTACAGTCCGGCCCCCGGGCCTTCGTTTTAGTTCCCGCGGGCCTTAACTCTTTTGTTTACGAGGGCCGGGTCAAACCGACCGAGCTCCTCCAGATCCGGTTCCCCGAGGAGTTTCGGCCCCAACGGGTGTTTTTTAGCGGCGATGGCTGGGTAATCTCTGGGGTGGATAAAGACGGCTTTTTAGAAAGTGAGACCATCCACTTAATTAACGTTTCCGCTCTCCCGTTAGATAAGGGCGCTCCCGATCCCGAAGCGGTCGAGCCGGAGCCCAAGGAAGGATCTGAGGCGGCCCCCGATATCGCCCCGGAAATGGGGTTAAAGCCCTTTTTTAAGGTCAACCGGGTTCTGGCCTTAGGTTTAGAGTGGCGGGTGATCACCACCATTAACCTGGACGAGCCCATGAAGTACCCGGTGGCTTTGCGCTTACCCCTTATCCCCGGGGAAAAGCCCATTTCCTCTAAGTACCAGATCCAAAAGGGCCAGATCTTAATCGACTTTCCGCCGAGCCAAACTTCGGCCGCCTTTGAGTCCACCTTAACCGTGGGCCAAGAGTCTTTGGTCTTAACCGCTGGCCAAGGGCCCTACAATGAGACCTGGTTCTTAGACGCCTCCACCCTCTGGCGGGTTGAGCCCACTGGCCTAACCCCCATCTTAAACTTAAGCCCCCAAGGGTTCTGGAACCCCCAGTGGCGGCCTTGGCCGGGGGAGTCCTTAACTTTAAAGATCGTTAAACCCGAGCCCGTGCCCGGGGTCTATTTAGTGGCCGACGAGGCCGACTTAAAAGTCGTTTTAGGCCAAAGGAACCGCCGTTTTGAGCTGACCTTGGCTTTACGCTCCAGTCGCGGCGGGGTCCACGCCTTTCGGTTACCCAAATTAGCCGAGATCCAGACTTTAACCTTAAACGGTCGGAACCTGGCCTTTAGCCCGGATCTTAGCTCCGAGGGGCCCCTAGTCACCATCCCCTTACAACCCGGGAACCTTTCTTTAAATTTAACCTGGCTCTCGCCCGAGCCTTTAACCGCCAAGTTCGTCACCCCGCCTTTGGACTTAGGTTTGCCCACGGCCAACGTCAACATTAAGGTGGCCGTCCCGGAGGATCGGTTAGTTTTTTTAGCTGGGGGCCCGGTGCAAGGGCCGGCGGTTCTCTTTTGGTCCATGGCGGGGGCCCTCTTGGTCCTCTCTTACGCTTTAGGCCGGACCAAGATCACCCCTTTAAAGGCCACGTCTTGGTTTTTGCTCTTTGTGGGCCTATCCCACTTAAGTTTGCTCCAGGCGGCCTTTCCGGTGGCCGCCTGGCTCTTGGTCTTAGGTTTGCGCGGTCGGGGCGGCTTTAAGACCCCCGGGCTCTTTAACCTCTCCCAGATTATCTTGGTCGTTTGGACCATCTTGGCTTTGGACGCCATTTACCGGGGCTTAAAGCGGGCTCTTTTGGAAGCCCCGGCCATGCGGGTCACCGGGAATGGCTCCAACGCCACCAACTTAAACTGGTTCCAAGACCAAGCCGCGGGCTCTTGGCCCGAGGCTTGGGCTTACACCTTAAGCGACACGGTTTACCATTACATCATGCTGGCTTGGGCCTTGTGGCTGGCCATCGCTTTAATCCGCTGGCTCATCTGGGGCTATAAGGCCTTCGCCACCAATGGCCTCTGGAAAAAGTTCCCGAAAAAAGAGAAAAAGCCGGTTAGATCCGCCGCCAGAAGACCGCTTTCGGCCAAGGACGTCCTTTCCGTTGGACCCCCCATAGAGGCCCCCCCGGAAGAACCTAGCTCTCCAGATGAGCCTAGCGGACCAAAAGGCCCCAACCAGTCGGGTTCGCCCACCGCCTAAAAGGAGCCAAAAAAAGTGTCAGAAATCCTCGGGAAGTCCCTCACCAAGCTCATTGAGGAGCTGGAGTATTTCATGCCCTTAAAGACCAAGACCGTCAATAAAGACACGGTGGTTTTTTTGGAGGAAAACAAAAAGAAAAACGTCTTCTTATCCTTTGGCCAGATCATTAGCGTCAATAAGATCTACGTTAAAGGCCAAGCTCGGCTGGCGGTCACGGTCTGTCTTTTTCAAATGCCCTTAAACTTTGTCTCCTTGGTCTTAACTGAGGAGCAGTTAAATGGCCAGTGCCCCTTTGAGCAGGATAAGCGCTTAGCCTACATCCGGGCCTTAAAGATGGACGTTTTAGCCCACGCCTTCCCCAAACCCAGCGAAACGGGGGGCAAAGAGGACGATGAGCCCAGTAGAGGCCGCGAGAATCTGGAGATCGTTAAACCCCCCTCAAGAACCCGGCGATCCAGGTCGCCGCAACCTAGCCCGTCCGAAGGCGCTAAAGCCCCAATAGATCCGTCTCGGCCCCCAAGCGAGACCCAGCGCGATTCTGACCGCGAGGGGCCAGACCCAGGGGATCCGGGCTTCTTTATCCTGGAGCGCTCGTCCCACCTAAACGCTAACCACCCCTCGACCTTAGATCAGATCCGCGACGAGATTAGACGGGGGTTAAACAAGCGGCCTCGCGGGGACTCCAGCTTTACCATCGACCCCCCGAACCCCCGGCCCTTTAAAGCTCAATTGACCTTGGTTAAGTTTAAGGGCCAGGACTCGGAGCGGGACTCGAAGTAAGTATTGAAGTTAGAATCGGAGTTTTGGGCTCAATCGAAGGTGGCGGAAGCCCTGGCCCGAGGCGCAAAGCTCCGGGCCAGGGCAAAATTTGGGGGGGGAAGAACGGAAGAAAGAAAAGGTAAGTTAGACAAAAGCGACGCGTATCCGAATGGGCGCGCCAAGGAAGAGCTTTAAACCCTAAAAAAAGGTTTTCGCCCGCGGCCAAAAAGATGGGGGCTATCAGCTCGCGGTTAAAAACCTAAGGTTTATATCACGGTGAATTATGTTACATGCGGTCAATAAATAATTGACGTTACTAAAATTCCAAGTATTATGGGCTACTTAAATGAGTGTAACGTGACGAAACTAAGTTACTTCATCTGTCTTAATTTGTCAAGAGAGTTATTGAAATTTTTTTGGCCTTATTATTTTAGTAAATCTTCGTTACTCCCTTCTAAAACCCAGACCCCGCTTAGCTCAAAAAATTTAGCCTCGTGAAAATCCTGATAGAGTAAGGCTAAACGCGTAACTTTTGGCGGAACCATTGATAGATCATGGTTTTTAAGACACCTTTGAAGCGACCAAACTCGGCCCAAAACCGGACCTTATCGGTCCGTTTAAGGTCCGCGCCCCCCAGCGAGAGCGGTTACCCCGAAAAACCGCCTAAAAACCGCCTAAAACCTAGCCCCAACCGCCAAGGCCCTTGGTTTTAACCCGACCGCCCTAACCTTACGGGCCGCTCCAACCTAAGATTCGTTTAGTCTCGTTAAACTTTATTAAAGCCGCCTTTAGGCCCCCTTAGCGGCCCTTTAACCCACCCTAAATAGCCCCAGGGTCCAGCGGCTTTAAACCCCTAGGGGCCAATATCGCTCGTTTTTGGGGCCAGTTGAGCGAAGATCGCGTCCCGCTTTGCGGGCCGCGTTAGTCTTGGGGGGTTCATTAGGGTTAGGACTCTTTATCGTGGCCGGGACCAGGCCGAGACCAGGCCGAGACCAGGCCGGACCACCCGAACCCGGGCCTAGCGAGTCTAACCGGCTGGCCTAAAGGCTCGCTTAACCAACCTCAGCCAGCGAACAATCAAAATCGCTAAACTATATAGAACCGACTAACTTTAAAAAAATTAGCCGTTAAATTTACTCTTTAGACAATATTCTTAAGATAAAAGGAGGGAAACCTCCGGTCGACTTTTTTAAGTCGACCGGAGTTTCAAAGAGGGAACGCCGAAGTCTTTACTGATGGGTTAGTGTTTGGCGAAGCCGAGTGGCCGCGCCAAGGAGAGAGTCGTTGTCTGACCGCGTTTAGCGATCATTCCAGATCGAACACCGGGATTATCGTGCCCTCAAAACGCTCCAAAAGGAACCGGGCTATATCCTGGCTTTGATAGTCTTTAACAAATTCCAAGTACCGAGGGTTGTTCCGCCCGGAGCGCCTGGCGGCCACCACGTTGACCAGAACGGCGCTCGGCTCTTCTTGGCAGAGGCTCCAAAACCCCAACCCCCCGGAAGTCCGGGCGATGATCTCGTCGGACAAAGCCGTGAAAGCGATGGCCACGATGGAATCGTCGTTTAAGTAGCGCCTCACCACCGGGGCCTCAATGATCTCCAAGTGAAAGGCGTTCTCAATAATATCGTTTTTAGTCGGCCAAGCCTTGGACTCGTCTAAACGGATGAGCCCGTACTGGGCTAAGAGCCTTAAAGCCCGCCGTTTGCGGTCAGGCTCGTCTTGGATGACCAACTTGTCCCCGACCGACAGCTCGGCTAAGGATTTAATCTTTTGGGAGTAAAAGCCCAATGGGGCGGAATAAGTGTTACCCAAAGATATTAAATTAAAATTATTTTCCGCGATAAAGTCATCTAATAACGGACGATGCTGACTAACGCTTAAATCAATCTGACCCGCGGCCAAGGCTTTTAAACATTCTTGGGCGCTCGGAAAATCAATGAGCTCTAAGATCTGGCCCCGTTTAACGGCCAAGAACTGGAGCCGCTCCATGATCTCCCGGTCTGGGCCGGGGATTAACCCGACCTTTAAGGGCTGAAGCCCTTGAGCCCCTAAATAGCTCGAGGGGACTAAAAGAGCTAAAGCTAAAAGACCTAATATTTTGGCTATATTTGTTTTTATAATAGTCATAACAAAAAAAATAGCCGAAAACATACTGTCTTCGGCCTCCAGTTCAATTCTGATCAGCGAAAACTTAACATCGGAGATAGGTCAGATTTGAGAATTTCTCAAAATCTCCAATGTAACTAAATGATCCACTCCCTTACTGAAGGTCCCCAGCGAGGAAGGCGAAGCCTATTCCTTTACTCGGTCCTTGTCAAGAGATTTTCTCGAAAAATTTAACAGAAAAAAAACTTCAATTTTTTTTCCTCAGCGGCCGCTTAGCCTAACTGGTTCCCCTAGGGTTTAAACGACTGGCGGCTAATAAGTTTTTCAGCTTTAACCATTTAAGGGTTGAAAGGCGGTTATATAACCCCTAAAACCCTTAAGCTTTAATCCTCGCTTCTCGCGAGCTAAGCTAAAAAACATCCACCGCGCCTTTAAGTGACGGTTGGAAGTATACCCCAAACCCTATACCTGTGTCAAGGATTTTTTGGGGATCTTTGGGGTTTAGGGGGCGATTTTTTGGCCAACCAAAGTCGATAAATTAGAGTTTTGCCGCGAATCAGCTAGGGTTTAGGCGGAAAAAACTTTCTCCGACCTCTCATTTTTTTTAAGGCCCTATAGGGCTCTATAGGGTTCTTTAAGGGTCTTTAAGGGTGGACCGGGGCCATAATAAGAAAGGGTTTAATCGGGCCTTAGCCGGCCTTTAGTCAACCGATACCGCTTAGTGACCATCCGGTCTAAAAAGGGTAAATCATGGCTGACGATAACCCCGGGAAGGTTAAGCTTCTTTAAGACCGCCTCTAACCGAGCCACGGCTTCCACGTCTAAAAAGTTAGTGGGCTCATCCAAAATTAGAAGTTTCGGTTTTAAGGCCAAGGCCGTGCCTAGGGCCACCAGTTTTTTTTCGCCCCCGGAAAGATCATAAGCGATCCGGGGCCCAAAGCCATCTAACCCTAGGGTTTTAAGGACCTCTTGAGCCACCGCGTCGGCCTCTTTCCGGCTAGCCCCCAAGTTTAAAGGGCCAAAGGCCAGGTCATCGGCCACGGTGGGGCAAAAGAGCTGGTCGTTAGCGTCTTGAAAGACAAAGCCGATCTGGGGTCTTACGGGCCGAAAGCTTTTTTCCTCGGAGCGAACCTCGCCAAAGATCCTAACCACCCCGGATTGGGGTTTAATGAGCCCCATAATGACCCCCAAAAGGGTGGTCTTACCACAGCCATTGGGCCCAACCAACCCCACCAGCTCCGCGGGGCCTAAAGCGAAGGACAAGCCATCCAAGACGGGCGGCCGACCCGGGTAACCGGCCACGATGTCCGTTAAGTTAAGAAGGAAGTCGGGCATCGATAACCGTCACCAGGCAACTTAAACAGAGGACTAAAAAGATGATTAAAAAGTCCCTAGGTTGAAACTTAAAATCGGTCCGGATCCAGAACCGCCCGGTGTACCCCCGGCAGAGCATGGCCGCTTGGACCCTTTCGGCCCGGTCGATTCCTCTAACCAAGAGTAAGCCGGCCAGATTGGCGTAGGAGCGTAAGGTATGGAAATTGGTCTTAGGGTTAAACCCCCGAACCCGCATGGCCTGGCGTAAGCGGTGATACTGCTCGCCAATGACCTGGGTGTAGCGGGTCATGAGAAGCAATAAGGCCACCAGCTTTTCCGGGGCCCCCAAGCGCCTGGCCCCGGCTAAAAGGTCAAAGACCGAGCTAGCCCCAGTGATGGCCATGGCCCCTAAAGTGATGGCCAAGGCCTTTAGCGACAAAAGGATGGATAAATCCAAACCCTCCCGCGTCACCGCCAAGGGGCCTAAGCGATAGACGATGGATCCGGGATAAGAAAAAGAAAAGGGGAGAATCAACCAGACAAAGACCAAAAATAAGTTAATAGTGAGGAGATTTTTTAGACCCCAGAAAACGTTTTTCGGCCCAGATAAGAGATAAAGTAAACTAGACCCCAATAACCCGGCCAAAGCCGCGTCTTTAGTCTCTAAAAAGGCCAAAAGAAATGACCACAGAACCAGGACGAGGACCAAGAGCCGGGGATCCGCCCGGCGCAAAGGCTCTTTCGTCCGCTCCGCTAAGGTCATGGCCTGTCTCCTAACGCTTTTTTTAAGCGGCCTAAAGTCTTGAAGACGTCCTTCTATAAGACATCCTTATAGTTGAGTCTATAAAGGCCTCATGGGCTTTAAAGGGGTCTAAGGAATAATTGGGGATAATATATAATCCCTGGCCAAAAATCCATAGACCTTAAACCCCCCTAACCGTTCGCCCTTAATAACCTTCCAGACCTTAATGGCCGACTAGCGTTAAAAGCCTTTAATCCCTGGCCTCGCGGAAAAAATTAGTTTAGCTACAAACAAAGGCTATAACATATTGATTTTATTAGGGAAATATGAGTTTATCCCGAATAACTTGTAAACTAGGGCCTACCTTAGAGAAAATCTAAGCGGCACTTTTAAAGGCATAGTGTCCAAGCCCACTTCCGGGGGGATGGGCGGTAAAGGCGAGACCCGGCTTAATAAGGCCATGGCCTCGTCATCCAGACGTTTATGCCCGGAGCTTTGCTCTAAACGCGGGGAGGTGACCGCCCCGTTTTTTAAAACAATAAAACTGACCTGGACCACCCCGGTCTCCCGCCGACTTTGGGAGGCGGGCGGGTACTTTTTGTTTCTTTCCAGCCGGGCCCGGATCTGGTTCCGATAAGCCGCGGCGGCGTTGGAGGTCCCCCGACCGGTTCCCCCGGGGGTTCCCCCTGGCCCAGGGCCGCCCGGCCCGGGGGCGGTGGCGGTTCCTTCGCCGGTGGCCCCAGAAGCGGGAGCTGGATTGGCTTTGGGTTTGGGCTTGGGTTTAGCTTTGGGTTTCGGTTTATCCACCGGCGGCGGGGGCGGCGGGGGGGCTTCCTCGGCCTCGGGGGCCACGGTTTCCACCACTTTAACCTCCTCCTCCGGGACTTCCGGCTCGGGCACGGGCTCGGGTTCCGGCGGGGGCGGGGGGATCTCGGGCTCGGGTTCGCCAACTTCGCCGCCGCCCCCTTGACCGCCCAAAGGATCGTAATCGCCGAACTCCATGACCGCGATGGGGATAAACTCCCGGGGTTTCTCCCCGGGAGCGAACATTAAAAACCCCACGATAAGGCAATGGAAGACAAGGCTTAAGGCGAAACCTTTCTTCAAGAAAGCCATTGACAGCTGGTCAAACTGGTCCACCGCCATGAGCATGAAGGCTTAATCTCCTGAAGATCCTGAGGTTAGTTAGTGACCTTAAAGGTGTAGCTAGCGGTGTAGTTAACCACGTCGCAAACCTTGGCGTCCGAGTAGGGTTCCTCCACCGAGACCTTGGCCAGCCACTCACCGGCTTTTAAAGGGATGATGTTGACAATCCCGTCCTGGTTGGTGGTGGACTGGAAGAAAAGAGCCTCGTTATGCTCAACTAGTCCAGCGATATAGGCCGAGACCTCGCCGCCCCTTAGGGGTTGGCCCTTAAAGATGACTTTAACCGGAAAAGGTTTGCCAACCTTAATCTTGGAGGGATCGGCTTGGGGGACGAACTCTAAGGCTTGACCCAAGGGTTTGGCGGCTAAACCACTGTATTTAGCCGAGCCTAAGACCAAAGCCTCTTTCCCGAACCGGTAATAGTTGGAGCATTTAACCGGATCTTTAGTCTCGTTTTTGGGTTTGCTTTCCCAACCGTCTTTAGTCCTAGTGGAAAAGGCCGCGTTAATTTCCGTCGTCACCACGTAGTTGCCCGGGGCGGCTTTCTCCACGGTCAGATAATGGCGGTTATCCACGCCCGGCTCTAAGGTTAACTCGCCCGCGTCGCTATAAACTTTGGGCTGTTGAAATCGACCGGAAAAGGAATCGGGTTTTATCTCCTCGCCATCCGGAAAATTGTGGCCATAGCCTAAAAAGGCCGTTAGCTTTTGATTAGCCTTCGGATCTTTAGCCTCAGCCCAGTAATCATGGGCCACCGCTTGAGCCGTGAAGGCCAATAGGGCCGCCAAACAAAAAGCCAGGGAAACTTTAGTCTTCATTAGATTCTCCTTAATGAGCCATACGGAAAAAAAATTCTTATCCAGAGATAAGGTTTTTAGGGTTTAGTTTTTTTTAGCGCCAAAACTAACCCCAAAATCATTGACTATTTTAAAATTATTACCTTTAGTTTTTAGTTTTTAATGAAATTATTTTTATTATTTATCTATAATTTTTATCTAGAATATTTTACTTTAATGGTTATTTAGAGAAAAGTGGGCCGGGCCAGGTCCAGCCCACTTAAGTTGGTCGCGTCCGGATGGAAGCGTTAATTTGATAAAATTAAGCTTAATTTCCTCCTTTAAAAAACAAAAAACCGCCTCCTTCCGGCGGTTAACCAGAAAAAGACGGCCTACATGACCTATTCAATATGTTTCCTAAACAAAGATTGGGGAGAATCTTTTTTAGGAAGGCTATAACTAACGGCTTTCTTGGACTAAAGCCGCTTTAAAAGCGGTTAATACGATCCCAAAATGGTTAATTAACTTCTTGGACAATTAACCTTAAGGGCGGTTGGACCTTAATTCCCTCTTAATGGCCTAGCTATAGGGCTTAAGACCTTATGGAACGCGAATTAAATCCTGGCCAAAAATCGCCAGAATAATAAGCTCCTTATATGGTTGCGGGCGGTATTATAACCACCCCTTTTCCCTGGTGTCAAGCCTACTTGGAGGCTATAGCTATTGCGGCCAATTTTAAAAAGAGAGAATATTTTAACGATATTTCACTAGCGTTTTCTCTATATATCCTCCTTATTGGCCGCCTTGGGTTAATGGACTGGATTCGGAACTTTCGCGGCTCAAAACTTAAAACAAAATTATAAATCCTTTAGTTAAAGGCTCTTTTCCGAAGAATTTACGCCTTTAAACTAAAAAAGCCGCCTTACGCCAATAATATAGACGCGAGACAGCCTTCTTGGCGGTTATTTTTAATATTATAACTATAATTTAAACCGTAAAGCGATGTAAACACTTAGATTTAAATGGCTTACGACTTTATTTTTATTGAATTTATGATGAATTGATTATTGGCGCCCTAAGGAGCCGAGAGGATAAGGGCCAGATCTTCGTGACAACCCAAAAATAAACGCCAACCGCGAATCCGTTTAGGGAATCTTAACTATAAGGACTTAAGAGAAGGACTCCTTAATAGAAGGACTCCTTAATAGCTTAAAAACCCGTTTTCGCCACAACGAAGCTAAAGATACCTAACCTGAAAAAATATGTCAAGAAATCCTTCGCCTGTTTTCCAGTTCAAGTTTTCTAGTTTTCCTCATCAGCGATTCTATTTTGCGTTTCTAGCCATTCAGCGGCTTTTAATTCTTCAATTAACTCTTCTTTGTGTTCCTCTAAAGAACTTAAAATAGATTTAGTAGTGAAATCAAGTTCAACAGTTCGATTGACAGACTTAAATACTTCATCTAAATCAGCCAATTGTTCTTTTATAATATCAACAGACCGTGGCGTTGTTATTTGATTATCCGTCATAATTAATCCATTAAGTATCATTTAAGATAGATAATTGAAGATAACCTTCACCTTTTTTGTTGGGTCGGGGTCTTGGAATAATAGTACTTATTTTTTTTAAATTATAATTTATCAGGAGGCGAGAATCAAGGGCTAATATTATTAAACGGCGATTCTAATTTTGGCTTCACCTGATTGGCGACGTTTATAAGGCTTGTTCTACAAGCCGAAAGAACAGTTTTCCCCGATTTTTAGACTTTCGATGGTTAAACCTGAAGGCGCGTCTCGTTAAGTCGAGGCATTCTCTTTTAATAACCCCCTGGAGCTCTCAAATTATAAGCTTCAGCTAGCGCCTAACTCTAAAGGGAACTAGCGAAGCTAGGAAGGACAGGGTCTTTAAAGCCCGGTCTTCCGTGACAAGGCGCCTTTATCTATGTTATAAAGAGCCTTGAAAACACACTCTTTTGACCCCGTTTAGGATTAACATGTCCGCCCTCATCACTTCCCTAGCTTTTGTCGTTGACTGGCTATTAGGGGACCCGCAAACTTGGCCCCATCCGGTTCGACTAATCGGCGCCTACATAGTTCGTCTGGAAAAAGCCCTTCGTTCCTCGACCGGTAAACTAGCCCCGAAAACCGACCGGGATTTTTACTGGCGCGGGGTTATTTTGACCTTAGCGACCTTAACGCTAACCGGCGGCCTGGTCACTTTGGTCTTATCTTTTGCGGCTAAACATTCCCAGATCCTCTGGTACCTAATCACCCTGTACCTCATTTATAGCGTCTTTTGCTTAAAGGACCTCTTGAATCACACCCATCGGGTGGAAGCGGCTTTAGCCCAAGGGGATCTGCCCGAGGCTAGGCGGGCTTTATCCTGGATCGTTGGTCGCGACACCGCTGGGTTAAGCGAAGAAGCCATTAGGAAAGCGGAGATCGAGACTTTAGCCGAAAACTTCTCCGATGGCGTAGTGGCCCCCTTCTTTTACCTAGCCTTAGGCGGGCCGGTTCTCGCTTGGCTCTACAAGGCCACTAACACCTTAGACTCCATGGTGGGCTATAAAAACCCCACCTACCTCTACTTTGGCCGGTTCGCGGCCAAACTAGACGATCTTTTAAACTACCTCCCAGCCCGTTTAGCGGCTTTACTCTTAATCGGGGCGGCTCGTCTGGCTAAGATGGACCATCAAGCCGGGTTTAAACTGTGGCGAAAAGAGGGTCGGTTCCACTCTAGCCCCAACTCCGGGCAAACCGAGGCCACGGTGGCTGGGATCTTAAACGTGGAACTAGGTGGGCCTAGCCTATACGGCGGCGTTTTAGTGGATAAACCCTTTATTAACCAAGGAAGCGATCCAGCCACCCGGGATCTAGTCTTAGCCGCCGAGCGGCTGGTCACGACCGGGGCTTTTTTAACCCTCCTTTTAACCATGGCTATTGAGCTGGCCCTAAGCTTTCTGACCAATGACGCTCCTTGGGGCTGGGGTTTAAAATGACCGCTAGCGACTATGGTCATGGGGGCGGGGTCTTCGCGGCGGCTAAACTATTGAACCGCCCTTGGACGGAAATTATTGACTTTTCCGCTAGCATTAATCCTTTTGGTCAATGTAAAGGCCTTAAAAAGTATATTTTCGACAATTTCGCGGCCACCCTCCATTACCCGGAGGTGGACGCCCAATCCTTACTCGAGGTAGTAGCTAAGCGCCATAATCTAACCCCAGACCACTTTCTCCCCGGGGCCGGCTCCACAGTCCTTATCTACGCTGTGGCTCGCCTTTTGGGCGGTAAGAGGAACGTTATCTTAGGCCCGGCTTTTTCCGAGTACGAGAACGCCCTTAAAGTCGCTGAGAAAAGCTTCGTCTACTTTAACCTCCAAGAAGACGACCAGTTCCTTTTAACCGAAAACCAACTGGATCGTCTTTTGGATCTCTCGCCCAACCTCATCTTTCTGGCCAACCCGGCTAACCCCACTGGGCGGCTGACACCGGCTCCGGTTTATAAGAAACTTCTGGACGAATGCGAGACTCGCAAAATCCAGCTCATAGTGGATGAGGCTTTTTTGGACTTCACCTTCGGGGCGACTATCGCCCGAAAGACCTCCCGTAACGACCGCCTCATAATCCTCCGCTCGCTCACCAAAATCATGGCCATCCCCGGGTTACGGCTAGCCTACCTCATAGCCGGCCCCGAAGTCATTAATAGGTTAAAGCCTTTAATTGGGCCTTGGCCTTTAAGTTATCCGGCCTTAGCCGCTGGGGTTTACTACTTAACCACCCAATTTGTTAAACCCACCTTGTCCATCGATAAGCTAAGATCCGCCTTAACTAAGGTCTTACAGCCCTATGGCGAGGTTTGCCCCTCAGAGGCCAACTATCTTTTGTTTAAGTACAACCCGGAGAAGGTTTTAGACCTACTGGCCTTTCTTTTTAAAAAGGGGATCTTGGTGAGAGACGCCCAAAACTTTAACGGCCTAACCCTAGGTTACTTACGGTTCGCCACCCGGCCTTTAGGGGAAATCAAGGTCTTAGCGCAAAGTTTGGCGGAATTCCATGCCTGAGCTACCGGAAGCGGAAACCATGGCCCGGGATTTAGCCGCTAAAACCGTGGGTCTAACCATCTCGAAAGTTCTAGTGAGCTATCCGCCCATTGTGGCCTCGGATAAAGACGCCTTTTCTAGCCTTTTAACCGGCCAGACCATCACCCAAGTGGGTCGGGTCGGCAAATGGATTCTTTTAGATCTCACCCAAAACCGGAACCTTTTAATCCACCTGAAAATGACCGGCCAGTTCGAGTTTGGCTCCTTTCCCAAAGATCTAGGCGACTTTCCGCCCCACTGCCACGCGGCCTTTGGCTTAATCGAGCCTAACGACTCCATAATTAAGACAACTTTATTTTACAAAGACACCCGGAAGTTTGGTCGGTTAAGGGCTTTTGGCCCAGGTGAGTTAGCCCCATTCCTTAATAACTTAAACCTTGGCCCGGACGCTTTAACCGCCTCAGCCGAGGAGTATCACGTTAGATTAACTAAAGCCGCTCGGAAAAAGCTAAAGGCCGCCCTTTTGGACCAGACTATCTTAGCTGGCTTTGGGAATATCTACGCGGACGAGACTCTGCTCGCGGCCCGGTTATCGCCTTTAAAAGCCGCCGGGGACTTAACCTTAGCCGAAGCCACTATCCTGCGGACGGAAGCCATTAGAATCTTAAACCTGGCCATTACCCACCGGGGGTCCACGGTCTCTAGTTACAAAGCCCCGGACGGGGCCGGCTCCTACCAAGACCAGCACCTGGCTTACGGTAAGCAGGGCCAGCCTTGCCCCTTTTGCGGTCAGCCGCTCACTAAAACCACGGTGGGCGGTCGAACCACGGTCCACTGCCCCAGCTGCCAGAAATAACCATGATTAAAGTCTTAACTGGCTTAGAGGTCTTTCTGGCCGATAACCTTAAGGAGCGAAAAGACCAAAGGTTGGGTCTTTTAGCTAACCAAGCCTCCATTGGGCCTAAATACCGCCACGCTTTAAGTTACTTAGACGAATACCTGCCCCACGGGATAACCGCCCTCTTTAACCCTCAGCACGGCTTCGCTGGGGAAAAGCAGGACAACATGGTGGAATCGGCTAACGCGGTCACTAAAGACGGGCGACCCATTTATAGTCTGTACGGGGCCGTAAGAGAGCCGGATCCTCAGTCATTAAAAGAACTTGACGGTTTAATCATCGATCTAACCGACGTAGGGACGAGGGTCTACACCTTCGCTCAGACCATGGGGCTCTGCTTAAAGGCGGCTAAAGATAACCAGGTGGAGATCATTGTCCTGGACCGGCCTAACCCCATTGGCGGCCTAGAGACTGAAGGGAACTTACTCGATAGCGACTGCGCCTCCTTTGTCGGTCTTTTCCCAACGCCCATGCGTCATGGCTTAACCTTAGGGGAAATGGCTCTTTACATAAATAGTTTATTAGATAACCCAGCCGATCTGACCATCATCCCCTGTCAAAACTATCGTCGGTCAATGTACTTTAACGACACTAACCTCCCTTGGGTACTCCCGTCCCCTAACATGCCCACATTTGATACCGCCTGGGTCTACCCAGGGCAAGTCCTGTGGGAAGGAACCAATGTCTCGGAAGGTCGGGGGACCACGAGACCCTTTAACCTTATGGGGGCTCCTTTTATTGACCCGGATCTTTTAGTTGCCGAGCTAGAAATAAAAAAGCTCCCCGGGGTTATCTTTCGGCCAACCTATTTCCAGCCCACCTTTCACAAGTGGGCCGGAGAGGTCTGCGGCGGAATAGACCTCCATCCCCTTGACCTATCCTTTCTCCCATTTTTAACCTCCCTAACCATCTTAGAGATCGTCTTAAAGCTCTGGCCGACTCAGTTTCGCTTAAAAGAGCCCCCCTACGAGTACGAGTATGACCGTAGGCCCATTGATCTTATTTTAGGCCGGAAAAGCCTTTATGACCGCTTAGCTAAGGGGGAAACGGCGAAAGAGGTCTGGGAATCCATGGCGGAAGATCAGGTTAAATGGCGGAAAATCCGGCGGGAGTTTTTGTTGTATCAAGATTAAAGGCCGGTAAACCGCTTGATATAATGTTCTCAGTCCTTGGAAAAATTATTTTCACCTATAAATGAGCCTTCCTTTTTAGTTAATAGTTATCTTTTGATTTTATAAAATCTAAATAGATTTTTAATAATATTCTTATGATCCAGTAACCTTGGAAAAAAAGACTTGACAATTAAGATTCCATCGGCTATTTCTTCCAGAGAATTGTTTATAATATTTTTTTGCCAAGCTTACTCTTCCGTTCATGAAGTCCGGATCTGATCTCCTAAAAGCCAACTCGGCGAATTACCCTTTGCATTTTAAAATAGCGCGTAACTATCGGCTTAGGACCGTTTAACCGTTTTAATACGCCCATATTCTTACAACGATAAGCCGCTTAAATAAAGCTCTATACGTCACTTGAACATGGGGTCGGCGTAATGGATACAGTAGGCCAACAAATTTTAGGCGAAAAACTTAGGCCGCCAATAATCAAACATAATATTTTAGGAAATAATAATACTTTTACGGCTACGCAAGAATAGTGAGCCTATCAATTATTTTATTTTAGCTCTACTATAATTTAATTAGCATCATTTTTTATTTTACGGTCACGAAGGCTATAGCGGGTTGTTTTAATACAATCTGTTATAGCCTTTTTTTTATTTAATAAGTGTATTTTTTGGAACGCTAGTTTTCCCCACTAATGAAAGGAGGTCATAGAAACAAATAAAACCTAGGAATAACCGCTGGTGATTGAAAGGCCAAGTTCCTTTCAACGCAAGCTCTGATTAGCGTCTGAGGCTCCCATGGGCAATGGGAACAATATCTTTCGCGCTTTTATTGTATGAACGCGTAATGTTTTAATTGGGCATTTTTTCATAAACATTCGTGTTTATTTCTTATTAGCTATCATGTCTTTTAAATGATGTGAAATAGCTGCAATAATTTTATTTTAGTCAGGAGAAAGTATGAGGACGAAACTGATATACTGTTTTGTGGCGTTTTTTCTCGCTCTTAGCTCCCAAGCTTTAGCGCAGGATAGTTCGTCTAGCGTTGACGACAATGATTTAACCATTTCTTCACCAGTTTCCTTAGGGGAAATAGACATTCGCGGGATTGTCCGGCGCGAGGAGCTAAAATCCACCAGCGCCACTATTTTGGATAATAAAGCGGTCAGTGACCGGATTTTTTATCAACCTTTGGACATGGTCTATATGAGTCCTGGCGTCAGTATTTTGCAATATGGTGAGGCTGGCATGTCTCCTCAATTTCAGATGCGCGGCTTTTCAGCTAGAAATGATATGGCTATGTACTTAGACGGCATTCCTCTCCACGATAATGGCCACGCCGCTGGCTTTACCGATTCAACCGTGGTCCTACCTATAGAAATAGAAAGCGTGGAAATTATTAAAGGCCCGGCGTCAGTCTATTACGGCGCGAGATCCGCTGGCGGCACGGTGGCGGTCCAATCTATCAAGTCAGGTAATTTCAACCGTTTAAACCTCCGCTACGGGTCTTGGAACGATGTCGATGTCTCTGGCCTTATCGCTCATGAGGGAGAAAAACTGGCCCAGGTTTACGCTTTTGAGTTTTTTCGTTCTGACGGCTATCGTGATAACTCTGATTGGAATAGAAGGGTTTTATCAACCCGATGGACTTACAAATTCACCGATAAATTTCAAACTAGTCTAAATCTCAGAGCGTATAACGCTGAATGGGATTCAGCTGGCTACGTTTCCCATAAACTAAATACCAAAAGAGGCTGGGTTAATGACGGCACTGGCCATGATAACGGCAATGGCGGTAAACGCGATCGTTACGATGCTCGGCTTTGGGCCAATTATTTATTGAATGATAACTCTCAGTTGACTTACTACCTATACGGCACAACTATGCGGTTTACCCGTTACCAACGGGGCGACCGAACTGTCAGTTATTTATTGGCTGCCGACGCTACTTTCCCTAACCGTTCGTGTGGGTTTAATAAGCCTTTGTGTCCTACAATGACTGAGCAATATAATCAACATAACCAGTGGGGCACTGGCTTAACGTATAACTACAATGGTCAAATAGCTGGAAAAGACGCGACCTTTACCGCTGGGGTCACTTATTCCAAAGATATGGACGATCCTAGAGCGACCTGGACAATACCTTGGGGCTATGGCCGAGAGCGCGTCAGCGGTCCGGCCTCAAAAACATCGTTTAGTATCGAAAACCCGGCCATTTTAAGTGAATTCAGTTATCAAATTCTTCCGCCCTTAAATGTGCGCCTTGGAGCTCGCTATGATTGGATAAAAGGAAAGTTCACGGATGAGTTGACTAAAGTGACTGGCTCTTCCAACTACACTTTCTTTAGCCCCAAGGCTGGCGTTGTTTACTCACCTTTGGATAACCTTGATATCTACGCCAACTTCGGGCGTGGTTTTTCCATGCCCACTTCGTTTAACACTAGCCAACAGTCCGGTGGCTTCTTCGCCAAAGGCTTTAAACTGGCTAGACGAGACCAATATGAGTTTGGCTTTAAATACTATCCTTTGACTTGGCTAGGCCTGGAAACTACCCTTTATCGTCTCAAAACTTATAACGATTTTTATACTGATCCTATTACCAGCTATAACGTCCAAGCGGGGCAAAGCACCCGCGAAGGCATTGAGTTTTCCGCGCAGGCGGTCCCGGCTAAAGATTGGCGAATAATGGGCAACTTCGCTTACATGGAAGCCAAATACGACAAGCATGAAAGCGGTGGCGCGGATTTTCATGGTTATAGGTTGCCTTGGGTACCTCGAACCATCACCAACCTGGAAGTCGCCTACGAACCAGAATTGGGTTTCGGCGGTCGGTTGACTTTCCGCTACGAAGCCGACATGTTGTATGAGGATAATCCGCGTAAACTTAAAAATGGCAATCCCAACCTGTCCAGTGGCGTCCAAAAAAAGCCCTGGAAGGCCCCGGACAAAGGCATGTTGGATATCCAACTCAGTTACAAGTTTAACGATACCTTTAAACTATTATTTGACGCCAAAAACATCGTAGGCAAAGCTTATGAGGGCTACGCTTATGGAATGGAATGGAACACCGGCGATTACTTGGTGAACTACACTAACCCCCGGGCTTTCTATCTAACTTTGCAAATGAACTGGGATCCCAAAAAAGAATAACCTAAAGGTTAGTGTATCTTAAACCCTTTTATTCTCGGGGAAGACCGTTTTCTGGTCTTCCCCGAGCGCCCACAATTATTCTCCACGCTTTTCCATCTTATCGACTATACCATCTAACGTCCTAAACGTCTAAGCTTTAAAGCCCAAGCTCCCCTATCTCCTCGTTAAAAAAACCGCCCTCACCATAAAGGCTTCGGACGGCTTTATACGATCCATTACGGCCCGTTAAGGCCTGGACTATCTAAGGAACGACTAGTTCTTCTCGTCCTTAACTTCCTCAAACTCAGCGTCCACCACGTTATCGTCTGCCGTGGCGACCCCAACGCCAGCTTAACACTCGACAGGTCCGGTCCGCCTCCAAACATAGATCTGGCCTTAGTATTGTCGCGGTTCTGACTGGCCTGGGCGTCCATCCGCTCGGCCAGTTTGCGGCTAGTTTGCGGTTAGTTTTGGTTAAATGGACATCTCAGCCCACTATAAGTGTACCATTCCACGGTGCTCATTAAAAAATTTAATGATTTCAATAGGTTAAGTTGTTGCGTCAAAATTTCTGCGAAACTCGTGCTAAAATAACTTGACTATTCAGACGGCTTAAGGTATAAACTTTTTTAAGCGATCTTATTCTAAATAATGTTGCTTGGCTTTTCACTCATCTTATTCTTCCGTTCATGAAGTCCGGATCTGATCTCCCGAAAGCCAACTCGGCGAATTATCACTTTCATCTTTAAATCACTTAACTACCACCGGCTTAGGACCGTTTAATCGTTAACTATACGCTAATGATATGTCCACCAACGGGGTTAGTCATTAGAACTATAATATATTTAATTAGCTATAAAACGTTAAAATAACCTTATTTTTATTTTTTCAGCCATGAAGGCTTCTTTCCTTATAAAATGGGAGAGAGGTCTTTTTTTTTATGTTTTCTCATAAATGAGTTAAATAATTATAGATAAATAAAATAAATAAGCGATAACTTGTCGTTTTAAATATTTTTTATTATTTTTATATAACTCAGAAACCAACTTCATTGAGTTTTAGGGCTGTTTCCTTAATAAGACTTTAACTCCTGGAGAGCAACAATAGGGTTAACTGACAGCTCGTTTTTGACAGCGCGGTTTAGAGGATGCGAAACCCTTTTCTACCCTAATTTAATAGAGCTAAGTTTTTTATAATTTTATAAAATATAGCACATTAATAACATTTAAAAATTTTAACTTTACCAATATGAATTATATATTTAATCTTATATATCTATTTTGCATAGCATTATTATGGGCAATTTAGTGCTGTTTTGGAAAATTGATGACCTCGAAGATCGTATCCTAGGCAAAATCCTGGGAAAGCGGCCTTTTTAACTTCAGAATCAGGATTGGGCAAAGATGAGAAAGTTAATGATGTTGTTTTTTTGTTTTGGAGTTGTTTATGTAGCGCAACCTCTTTGGGCGCAGAGCGGAGAAACTGAGGGCCAGGATGTTCGCTCTTTAGGGGAAATTGAAATTCAGGTTGAGGAGCCAGTTAAGGCTAGACTATTGGAAAATAAGCTCTCTTCGGATCTAGGCGAATACGGGCAAAGGGTCCAGATTATTGACGGTCAAACTTTGGTTGACTCGGGTTATCCGACTCTCTACCAGGCTCTGTCCAAGCTTGTCCCTGGCTTGTATTTTCCTACAAATACTCATTCAGCCCAGATAATGGGCGATACTCAAATGAGGATGAATGGCTCTACGGATTTTTTGGTCTTGCTGGACGGAGTCAGGCTCAACAATCGTCTTTTTGGGCGCACATCGTCTCCAGACGTGATTGGAGTTCACATAGTCGATCACGTTGAAATTCTGTCTGGCGGTGAAGGCTTATTTTACGGAACTGACGCGACAGGTGGGGTAATTAATGTCGTCACCAAAGCGGCAACTGAAAAAAAAGGCGGTTCTGTGCGCCTCAGCTATGGATCGTACAATAACAAAGACGCCAGCGCATACGTCACTGGAGGAGCTGGTGGCCACAAATTTCTAATTTACGGGCACATGGAGGATTTTGACGGGTACCCGATAGTTGACGATGAAAAAGTTTGGCAAAACGCCGCGTTCGCTGTCCCAGCCATGCTTCATCCAATCGGTGGCAGGGAATGGAGCCAAAAAAGATACAATTTTGGATTTAAGTATAGTAAGGAATTTGATTTGCACAGACCGTCATCAGGCGCTCTGGATTTTGGGTTTTTCAAAAATGACCGTGAAATTCTAACTCCTTCACCATGCTTAAATTCTGGAAAAGTTACTCCTCTACCAAGTGATTGTTCTGTTTATGATGAATATGTATTTTATGAAACGATAAGTTTTTTAAAATGGTCACAAGACATCACAGATCAATATAACTTTTCTATAAAATTTTATTATCATGAACAGTGGGCTGAGCAGACCGCTTTAAGAGCTAATGGAGTTTATTCCGCCCAAAACACAGAATACGGTTTTGAGGATTGGGGAATCCATCTAATGAACAGCTTCACATTTGAACAGGGAACAAAGATCCTGTTCGGTGTTGAATATCAGAACTATTGGGGTAAAGACGACCTCATGAGAACCCCTGCGACGCCTCATGAGGAGATTGTCGCTATATACGCGAGCTTAAGGCCACATTTTGATTTTTGGCCTGGTTGGAAAACCTCTATGGGCCTTCGCTACACCTATAATAAAGACGCAAAGTCGACAATCTGGAACGTTACTAGTAAAATGCCATTTTTCAATGACACAA
Source organism: Deltaproteobacteria bacterium (assembly GCA_031273455.1). Taxonomy (GTDB): domain Bacteria; phylum Desulfobacterota; class Desulfarculia; order Adiutricales; family Adiutricaceae; genus JAIROO01. Next base: position 74,471 of record JAISRZ010000096.1, read on the forward strand.
TGTATTTTTCGTCCAGAGTTGGAACTTCATTTAAATTGCCTACTACATCGCAACTGTTCGCCATACCTGGAGTGCCTACACCAACCTCTCGGACGGAAGGGAATCCTGGTCTTAAACCCCAAAAAAGTATGTACGTTAACCTTGGCCTTGGCGGAAAGTGGCTTTATGGTGGCTTTGACGCCTACGCTTTTTGGGAAACTATAACCGATAACATAAGAACAGTTACCGGCTCCGGAATTCCTATGCCTAGTGTAGGCGGTAACGCCAATAAATATCAGAACATGGATGAAAAAACTAGGCAAAGGGGCTATACTTTTAATGGCCATCTTGGTCCTTACTCTGGGTTAACCCTTTCAGGATCAATCACCAAACAGGTAAGAATCGTTGATGGGAAAAAAGCTGAATATGAAAACTTGTTTCCTGAATATTTTGGCAATGTGAATTTAAGATGGGATGGAAATATTGGCGACTGGAAAACAGGTATTGGTCTAGTGAATACTTACACCGGAAAAATGAAGTATGAATGGGCCGCAGCCTCTGCCACCGCTTCTCGCCCCGCCTCTCCTCGAGCTGTTAGATCATATGGAGACTATTGGATATCAGATTTGAATTTTCACGTCAAACCAAATGAGCAACTGACAGTTTCATTAGAATTAAGCAATATTTTTAATAAACAAACTATTTACAACTACCAAACTAGCCGGGTTCACTTGGGAAGAGTTCTACCGATTCCAGGTGGGCCGCTTGACGGACTACAGTCTAGCGATGGGTATTATTACTTTGGTTACAGAAACGCCCCATTCACCGCTACATTAAGCGTAACCTATGATTTTTAAACGTAGGATAGCGATATTAAGCGAGTAATTGTCGCGACTTTCTATGCGGCGCTAATGGGCCTGGTTACTCCAGGCCCAATAATCTAAACGCGACTCTGGCGGTAAACCCTGGATTGAAAAGTCATTGATTGGGATAGCTAAATTAGGTTTTAAGTCAATGATTATACAACTGATTTAGTTATAAATTATATAGACAGTAAATTTTATTTTATTGCTGTTTAAACATTAAGGAGGCTAAAATGAAACAGCGAGTTTTGTTTATCGCTCTATTCATGCTTATTTTGTCATTTGAGTCCAATTCGCTGGCTCATGAATACTGGACTGAGGCCTTAAACCCAAAAGTCAACCAGAAGCTGACGGCTATAATTGGTCGCGGACGCTATTATCCCGTTTTAGAGGAAGTGAAAGCCGAGAATATTCCCTTGCGTTTCCTTCCCCCAAAAGTTTATGGCGACAATGGTGAGCTTACCCTTGAGCAAGGAGTGATCCCTCGTGAGTACGTTACCATTGATACAGTTGGCCCTGGCAATTACGTGATAACGACTGACACACCGGGTGGCTTTTCCACAAGAACTAAGACAGGCTGGTCCTACGACCCGAAAAATAAGCTGGAAGACGCTGTCCACTGTTCCAATTATTATCGATACGGTAAGGAAGCGATAATTCTTGGTAAAGCGAAATACAGCGGTCTAGCCGAAAAACCCGTTGGCCAAACCTTGGAATTCGTTCCTCAGGCGGACCCATCCCAAATTAAGTCTGGCCAACCTTTCCCGGTCAAAATACTCTACAAAGGTCAGCCTCTGAGCGGCGGGGAGGTGACGGCTGTAGTAGCCGGTGTTGACCAAGGGCATAGGGCCGTTTTTTTTCGGTCAACCACCGACAAAGAGGGAATTGTCAACATTATTCCCCTGATAGCGGGTGACTGGTTGGCCAGGGTCGTGGTTGAAGAGCCGTACCCCGATCAAAAAGTTTGCGATCAATATAACTATACAACAACTTATACTTTTAAAGTGATTAAATAATTTTATTATTTTTAATAGACAATTAATTTTCGACAGAAAAACCGTCTTTATAGGCGGTTTTTCTGTCAACTTTGCGCTCTTATCGGCCGAACGCCGCCACCAGCCGCGGACAATCGCCGCCTATTGCCAGCCCAAGTCGATGATTTCCTAGTTTTTGCGCCAGTGTCCTCCTGGAAGATGGCCTCGGCCTTCTTTTTGGAGATCCTCTCCCTAACATAATTGGCTAGGACCCTTTACCTCTCGGCTCCGGTCATGACGGTTCTTGTCACCTGAGCAATGCCTTCCTCTGGTCGGATCCAGAAATGCGCTATAGGGAGAGTTCCGAGAACAATCTGTTCATCCCGTCAACCACAAGTCTTGCCTCCACTTCTGTGAATATAGCCAGATCGATGTTGTCATACGACAGGTTGGAGTAGGCGGCGCTGGCAAGATGCCGATCCTTGTCAACCTCCGTTAGCATCCCCTTGAGGCCGTGTTTTATCGCGATGACCGCCTATCGACTCTAACGTCTTTGACGCCACAACCTCCCCAAATCTCGCCAAAATAAACCTCCCTCACCATAAAGGCTTCGGGCGGCTTTATTATTATCCGTTACGGCCAGTTAAAACCCGGACTATCATTGGAACGACTATTTCTTCTCGTCCTTAACTTCCTCAAACTCAGCGTCCACCACGTTATCGTCCGCCGCGGCGGCCCCGAAGCCAGCTTAACCTTCACCGAGGTCCGGTCCGCCGCCATAGGTCTGGCCTTGGGCTTGCCGCTAGTTATGGCTGGCCTCAGGGCGCTGTAGATGAGGCTATCAGTCTTATTCTTCCACCAGTCGCTGACGGGCCTTTTCTTCCTCCGCGAGGCCGCGATCTGGATGGACCGCTCTTTTCCGGTCCCTAGGTACTTAGCCGAGACGTGGACAAGGCCGTTGGCGTCAATGTCAAAGGTCACCTAAATCCGCGGGACGCCCCGGGGAGCCGGAAAAACGCCCACCAACTTAAAACGACCAAAAGTCTTGTTCCCGCTGGCTATTTCTCCCTCGCCCTGGAGGAGGCGCTGGATCCACCCTAGCCAAGTCCTTTGGAAGGGAACCAATGTTTCTCAAGGTCGTGGGGATCGCCAGCCCTATTAAACAGGTTGGAACCGCCTATATTGGCTCCGCCTTTTTCCCGCGAGCTAAAATGTTCCATCATAAACTCCCCGTGGTTATCTTTTGGGAGGAACATTTTGAGTCAAATTTTACAAATGGCGCTGGGAAACACATCGGCGGGGTGGACCTTTACGCCTATTTTCCCCAGCTTTACTCGAACTAAGTGAAAAGAGGTTTTTTACAGTTTAATCTTTTATATTTATGATAATTTATTTAAATCAAAACTTTATTTTCACGTAGAAAATCGATAAAAGTAATATATCTAATCTTATAATCATCACAAACATTAGGTATTTTTTCTGGATTATCTTTTCCAGCTCTAGTTTCACTAGAAACAAGCGTACAATTATGTTTCTTTGCTAAAGCAATTACAAATGGATCGGCGTTATTTGATTTTTTTGAACCTGTAACTAACTTAGGATATTTTTTTAATATATCCCTTACTTCCATATAAATATAATATGTATTTTTAAAAAATATATGTTTATTCCTTTCTGCAAGTTCAACTATGTCATCATTGCAAATGTGTAATTCTTTGAAGACTTCTATAGATGATATGGCTATTCCATCATTTAATAATGACTCAAAAATTTTCCATAAACTATCAAATATTGTCAGAGGATAAATTTTTTGCAAATTAATAAATACATTTGTATCTAATATATATTTGATAGTACTCAAGAGAAGCACCAATCTTCCACTTTACTGAAATGATGTATGCGCAATTTAGATAAAAAGAGGGAAGCGTCTCTGGCGGTAATAATTTCTTGGTTGTAAGCGTTTAGTACTGTGCGGGCGTATAGTTTGCCAACCTGAGAACAAATATCAGCAGTTGGAGGCATAAAACCACTTTTTTTAGACTTTTCTTTTATAATTTCATATTCTTTTGTATATTCAGACAGTTTTTTTATATATAAATCACGGTTAATTTTGCCAGTAGTTAATAAACGACCAATTATAACTTCCCTGCTTACAGTAAATTTTTTTGCTAATTTCTTTATACAAATTTCATTACAACTATATTCATTAATTAAATTCCAATTGCTGTCTAAAATTAGATTTTTTACAGGTACTAAAACTTCAGCTGCTATTTTATTACACTTTTGTTCAATTTCGTTATAACTAAGCATAGTAAAATTATCACAAATTCCAGGTGTTCTTGTTACAATATGTACTAATTCATGGATAAGTGAAAAAATTCTTGCGTTATATTCATCTTTTCGATTAACTACAATTATTGGAAATATATCATCATATATAGACATTCCACGAATTTCTTCAGTACTTAAATCCCCTGTTTGGAAAACTAAAAAACCAATTGTAGAAAGATAATCTCTGTAATAGTTAAAGGCTTCTCCGGAGTCTTTAAATTTTATCTGATTATCTATAGTCAAACCGAGAATCTGTCGAAGCTTTTCAGCTATATATATGTCATCATAAGCACTAATATCAATAAATTCCCGAAAATGAGGAAATTCTATTTCCTGCTCAGTATAAAGCTCTATCATGACGTCCCGTCTCATAACGGCTTCATCGATTAAATACCGTAACTTAATAGATATTTCCCCTAAAGGTTGATTTCTTAACGTTCGATAGTCTGTGTTTTGCGGTAATTTAGGGTTTTTGGGAGGAACATCTAAAAAGAGCCAAGCAAAGGGAATTTTAACGGCTTTAGCGAATTTTTCAGCTTGAGCTGTTGTGGGTAAAGCGGTCCCTTTCTCCCATTCTTGGTATTTTTCAATGGGAATACCTATTAAATTGGCTACTGTTTCAGCTGAGAATGAAAGCCTTTCTCTGCCCCAAACCAGTATATTAGGTGATACTGGAGCCCTAACAATTGACATTTCTTTTCTTACCGCGCTTTTTATATTCCTACCAAATTTATAATAATACAAAAATAGTATTAATTATTAGATCTTTTTATTAAGAAGCGACCACGTAAACTGGAATAACCGTGGGTGAAAACCCTCTAAAATTGGAGTGTGTCCTATTATGAAAGGAGTGTCAAACCTTGTCAACTACTGGATCCTTTTTGGGCCGTTCCGGCGAAAGGACCCTTAAGAAGCGGTGAAGCGTTAATAGTGGAAATCCTGGCCAGCTAACTGGTCGAGGCGATATAAGACGCCAAGGCGGTGGCTACACGATAGCGCCAAATTTAAAGGCGTTTTCACCCGTCTTTTTGGGGGTCCGCGATGTCCAGTCGAAGCCCCTGGTCTTTGTCCGGATCCCAAGACGTCCGGCCCTATCTTTCGATAGCGATGATGCGACCACGCGTCTTACGCGCCGTTTCCCCCATCTTCCCCATAAAAAAACCGCCCTCACCATAAAGGCTTCGGGCGGCTTTATACGATCCATTACGGCCCGTTAAGGCCCGGACTATCTAAGGAACGATTATTTTTTCTCGTCCTTAACTTCCTCAAACTCCGCGTCCACCACGTTATCGTCCTGGGCCGCGGCCCCACCGCCGCCTTGACCCTCGCCAGGCCCGCCGCCATAGGTCTGACCTTGGTTTTGTTGCTGGTTCTGACTGGCCTGGGCGTACATCTGCTCGGCCAGTTTGTGGCTAGCTTGGGTTAAGCTGTTGGTCTTGGCCTCGATGGTGGCTTTGTCCCCATTGTCCAAGACGGCCTTCAGATCAGCCACCGCTGACTCCACCTGGCTCCGGGTGTTGGGATCGACCTTATCTCCTAGCTCGCTAAGGTTCTTTTCGGTGCTGTAGATGAGGCTGTCAGCCTTGTTCTTCAGCTCCACCAGTTGCTTCCGGGCCTTGTCTTCCTCCGCGTGGATCTCGGCGTCCTTAATGAGCTTTTGGATCTCCTCTTCGCTTAGACCGCTAGAGGCCGTGATCTGGATGGACTGCTCTTTTCCGGTCCCTAGGTCCTTAGCCGAGACGTGGACAATGCCGTTGGCGTCAATGTCAAAGGTCACCTCGATCTGGGGGACGCCCCGGGGAGCCGGGGGAATGCCCACCAGCTCAAAGCGGCCTAAGGTCTTGTTGCCGCTAGCCATTTCCCGCTCGCCCTGGAGGACGTGGATGGAAACCGCTGGCTGGTTGTCCGTGGCCGTGGAGTAAATCTGGCTCCGTTTGGTCGGGATGGTGGTGTTCTTTTCGATTAAGCGGGAAAAGACCTCGCCTTGGGTCTCAATGCCTAAAGACAGAGGAGTGACGTCGAGTAAAAGAACGTCTTTCACGTCGCCCTTTAAAACGCCGCCCTGGATAGCCGCGCCCACGGCCACGACCTCATCCGGGTTCACGCCTTTGTGGGGCTCTTGACCGAAGATCTTCCGGACCTGCTCCACCACTTTGGGCATCCTGGTCATGCCGCCAACCAAAATAACCTCATTAATGTCTTTGGCCGCTAGCCCCGCGTCTTTTAAGGCCGTCTGGCAAGGGCCAACCACTTTATTGACCAAATCATCGACTAAGCTTTCCAGCTTGGAGCGGGTTAGCTTTAAGTTAAGGTGCTTGGGCCCCGAGGCGTCGGCGGTGATAAAGGGAAGGTTAATGTCCGTCTCCATGGAGGTGGAGAGCTCCATCTTGGCCCGTTCGGCGGCCTCTTTTAAGCGCTGGAGGGCCATCTTGTCGTTTAATAGGTCAATCCCCTGCTCTTTCCGAAACTCCGCCGCTAGCCAATCAATAATCCGCTTATCAAAATCCTCGCCGCCCAAAAAAGTGTCGCCGTTGGTGCTCTTAACCTCAAAGACCCCATCGCCGATCTCTAAGATCGAAATATCAAAGGTGCCGCCGCCAAGGTCAAAGACGGCGATCTTCTGGTCGGTCTTTTTATCTAAGCCGTAAGCTAAAGCCGCGGCCGTGGGCTCGTTAATGATCCGGAGAACGTTTAAGCCCGCGATGCGACCGGCGTCTTTAGTGGCCTGACGCTGACTGTCATTAAAGTAAGCGGGGACCGTGATAACCGCGTCAGTGACCGTTTCGCCCAAGTAGTTTTCCGCGGTCTGCTTCATCTTGGTCAAAACCATGGCCGAGATCTCGGCTGGGGAGTAAACTTTACCCCGCACTTCCACGGCGGCGTCGCCATTGTCGGCTTTAACGATGGCGTACGGGGCCACGTCCAGGTCTTTCCGGACCTCCGGGGAATCGTATTTCCGGCCAATTAAGCGCTTAACCGCGTAAATGGTGGCCTCCGGGTTGGTCACGGCCTGGCGCTTGGCCACCTGGCCCACCGGCCGTTCGCCGCCTTCAGTGAAAGCCACCACGGAAGGCGTGGTCCGGTTACCCTCGGTGTTGGGGATAACCTTGGGGTCGCCACCCTCCATCAAAGCCACGCAAGAATTGGTCGTGCCTAAATCAATGCCAATAACTTTTGACATATCTTCCTCCAAAAATAATTAAATTTTATAATTTTTATTATATTATAAATTTTGTTTGTCTAAACCCAGCCTTAAGGGAAAATTATTTAGTTAAAAACCACTATCTTTCCCCTAAGGCTCCTTAATCCTAATTCTTTAAGCCGCGGGGTTTTTCACCACCATGACTTTAGCCGGTCTCAGCAACCGATCGCCCAAAAAATAGCCTTTGGCCACTTCCCGGGAGACAGTCATATCGGCCAGCTCGGGATCCGGCTCTTGCCCTAAAGCCTCATGGACGTTAGGGTCAAAGGTTTGCCCCCGGCTCACCTCCACTTCCTTAAACCCCCGCTCCAACAACGAGACCATAAAGCCCTTTAAGGTCATCCTGACCCCTTCGGCCAGGTTCTTAGCCGCCGGAATGGACTCGTCAGCGTAGTTTAAGGCCAGATTTAAGTTATCCAAGACCGGGACTAGCCCTCTTAGTAAACCTTCAGTGGCGTACCGCCGCGTCTCCTCGTTCTCTTTTTTGGACCGCCGCTTTAAGTTTTCCATCTCAGCTAAGGTCCTTAAGTACAGGTCATGGTATTTATGGGCCTCGCCTTCCCAGTCGAAAGGGGCGTTATTAGGGGCTTCCTCCGCGCTGGGAACCTCATCGCCAAGGGCCTCTTCAGAGCCTATCAGCGTGGTCTCCTCGGCCGTTGGGGTCCCTTCTGGGGTGTCTAGGGTCTCTTCGGTCTGGCCAGCGTGTTCGCCATTATCCATGAATAACTCCATATTATATATATTTTTTTATAACTTACCGTTTAATAGGTCGCTAACCACCCGGGCCGCGTAATCGACCACCGGGACAATCTCCGAGTAGTTAAGCCGCCGAGGGCCAATGACCCCTAAAGCCCCGGCCCTTTTGTCGCCGCTAAAGTAGGGGGAGGCCACTAAGGCCAAGGCGTCGGCTTTCTGGCCCGAGGGGCCAAAAACCACCTGGGTTCGGCCAGCCCCAGTTATCTCGTCCAGAAGCTCCACTAAGCGCCGCTTATTCTCAAAGGCCAAAAATAAGGCCCGTAAAGTCTCGGCCGCGGCTAAATCGGGATGCTCCAATAACCGGCCCCGGCCCTCATCGTCTAAGAAGATGTCCCGGTCCTCGGCCTCTTCCTTAAGAGAAGTGGCCGCGACTAAGGCCCTAACTCGCGCGAAAAGCCGCTCAAACTCATGCCGCTCCCGACCCATGGCCAATAAGCCCAAGTCCCGGATCTCGGCTAAGGTGAAGGGCGGCTTTAAGTCCTCTAAGTAGACGTTGACTTCGCTCAGTTGATCCTGGGTGTAATCCTCAGCGGGGTTTAACAACCGGTTATGGATAAGGCCATTTTCCGTGACCAAGACCGCTAAAACCTCCTTACGGCCCAAGCGGACAAAGTGGAGCCTTTTCAGCCACAACCGCTCAGCCCCCGGGGCCACGATGAGCCCCATTTGGGAGGTTAGATTGGATAACACCTTGGAGCAGAGGCTAAAGATGGATTCCGCTTGATCCCGGCCGGCTAAACTTTCTTGGATAAGGCTTCTAGTCCTTTCAGGTAAAAAAACCTTATCCAAAAGATCGTCCACGTAGATCCGGAACCCCTCTTCGGTCGGGGTCCGCCCGGCTGAGGTGTGCGGTTGGCGTAAAAGGCCTAAAGCCTCTAGCTCGGCTAAGACCTTTCTAACCGAGGCGGGAGATAAGCTAAACTGACCGGGCCGCGCCAAAGTGGCCGAAGCCACTGGCTCGCCGGTGCGGATGAACTCCTCCACCAAAGCGGCCAGGATCATTTTTTGGCGGTCATTATTTAGCTCGGTCATCATTTAACTCGGGGAAGGCCAGAAAACCTTTTACTGCGCTAGCCGACTCTTTGGAAAAAGAAATGGGCCTCGCGTGATAAATTAAGCGCTTAATCCCTAATGTCAAGCGCTTGTCCCCAATATCCCCTCTAGATCCTTTCGAAAACTCTAAATAATCTTTGGCCAAGCCCTTTAGTTAAGGTTATTTTTTGACCAAAATTTAGGGTTTATCGGCCTTTAATTATCTATTAAATCACTGTTTTTTAAGTTGTTAAAACAATAACGCTAGGTTTAAAGAGGGGCGATAAAAAGACTAGTCCATTAAAGAAGCGTTTTATTATCTTTATAATCTATTATGCAAATAATTTAGTTATTAATTTTCCTTTAAAAACGCTTGAAAATCCCTTAAAGACTCGATAAATACCCACCGGCTTAAACCGCTTCCTAACATCGGTTTTCCCTAGATCCGCCCGCCAAAGCCCCTAAATTAGCCTCATCTGGCCTTAGCCCCAAGGCCAGAGGCCAGGGGCTAAGATCTAAATTTATTAGTTAATTCCAGGCATTACTAAATTTTTCTGGACTTATTAATTTTTAATATCATACTTATTTAGAAACGCTATTAAAGAAAAAGTAGACCAGTCAATCTTTTCCTCAAGGCTAAGGGGTATTTCCCTAAAGCCAAAAAAGATCCGGCTGGCGTTGAGCGACCTTAAGGCCGCTACCTTTCGTCAACCTTTAACCCGCGCCCAAGCCTAAGTTGGGGGGCGCCAAACGTCATTTCCTAGTGGAGTCAAGGTAACCCATGAACTACACGTTTCTCCGAAACATCTCTAGGTGAGCTAAAAGGTGGGCCGAGGCTCGGCCCATATTAGGTTCGCTTACCCCCTTCGCGCGCGGGGGCGATAGGTCGCGGCTTACGACCGGATCGATTTCATCGGTTAGGAACTCGTCTAACCTTCCGACTTCTCTCCGGCTGTTTAAGCGGGCCTTAGGAGACAACTTTAGGCCCGATCTGACGGTCGGCCAGGGTCGTTATAGCGCGTTACGGCCCAATAATTCGCTTTTTAAAGTTCGAGCGAGGGCTCCCGATCCGCCTTAAGGGGGCCATTTAGGCTCCTTAAGGAGCCCTCCGCCTCGGGAAGGATCCGCATGACTATCAAAAAAACCCAGACCACCTGCTGCTACTGTGGCGCTGGTTGTCAGCTTCTCTTCACCTCAGACGTCGAGGCCAATAAAATCCTCGATGTCCACCCCGTCCAAGGTCGGACCAATGACGACAAAGCCTGTCTAAAGGGCTGGTTCGGCTGGGACTTTCTCAACGACCCCCAGATACTCACCAAGCGACTTCGCGTCCCCTTAATCCGCCGCGGCGGCAAAGGCTCCCCCTTGGAGCCCGCCAGCTGGGAGGAGGCCATTAAGTTTGTGGCCGACAACCTGACCCAGATTAAGGAAAAATGGGGCCCCGACTCCATCATGGGCGCGGCTTCGGCCAGAGGTCCGGGGAATGAGCCCAACTACCTCATGCAGAAGTTTATGCGGGCCGGTGTGGGCACCAACAACATTGACCACTGCGCCCGCATCTGCCACGCCGCCTCGGTGGCCGGGTCCCGACAGACCATTGGCGAAGGGGCCATGTCCCTTTCCATACCCGAGATCGAGGACGCGGAGGTTATCTTTAACATTGGTTACAACGCCGCCGCCTCCCACCCAATTGTGGCCAGAAGGATTGTTAAGGCCAGTGAGAAAGGGGCCTTTATTATCTGCGCTGATCCACGGGTGACCGAGACGGCCCGGATCTCTAACCTTCACCTGCAGTTAAAAGGCGGGACTAACCTGGCCCTAACCAACTCCCTGGCCTACGTCATCATTAACGAGGGTCTGTTGGATAAAGGGTTTATCCAAGATCACGCCAAGGATTATGAGGCGTATCGGGATATCGTCCTGGAATACCCCCCGGAAAAGATTGGGCCCATCTGCGGTCTGGATCCGGACGACATTAAGCTCGCGGCCCGGCGGTACGCGGGAAGTTCACGCTCGGTCATCCTCTGGGGCATGGGGGTCACCCAGTTCTCCCAAGGGGTGGAAGTGGTCAAAAGCCTATGTAGCTTAGCCCTTTTAACTGGAAACTTTGGTCGTTTGAGCACCGGCACTGGCCCGGTTCGGGGTCAGAACAACGTTCAAGGGACCTGCGACATGGGCGTTTTACCGGATGTTTATCCGGGTTACCAATCGGTGACCGATCCCGAGGCCCGGGCCAAGTTCGCCAAGGCCTGGAAGGTTAAATCCTTACCTAGTGAGGTTGGGCTCCAGCTAACGCGGGTTCCGGAAAAGGTGGTTCATGAAAAGGATCCAGCCAAACGGATCCACGCCTACTACATCTTTGGCGAAGATCCGGCCCAATCCGACCCGGATCTGGCCGAGCTAAGGGAGACGCTTAAAGCCATCGACTTCGTGGTGGTCCAGGACATCTTCTTTAACAAAACGGCCCAATACGCCGACGCCATCTTACCGGCCACCTCCTGGGGCGAGCATGAGGGCGTCTACACCTCTAGCGACCGGGGTTTTCAGCGGATCCGGAAGGTCCTGGAACCCCTGGGCGACGTTAAGGACGATAGCGACATCATCTGCCTAGTGTCCACGGCCATGGGTTACCCTATGAAGTACCAGAATTCCGAGGAGATCTGGAACGAGATGATCGATCTTTGCCCCAAGTTCACTGGGGCCACTTACGAGAAGATCGAGCGCCAAGGGAGCGTCCAATGGCCTTGCTACGATAAGGGCCCCGAGGATAAAGGGACCATGTTTCTCCATAAGGACGGCCAATTCGCCACCCCGGATGGCCGAGGGATCTTCAAAACCTCCCACTACCATCCGCCAACTGAGGTGGAAAACTCCGAGTACCCCTTAACCCTCTGCACCGTGAGGGAGGTGGGCCATTACTCGGCCCGGACCATGACCGGGAACTGCCGGGCCCTAAGGAACCTAGAGGATGAGCCGGGTTGGGTGGAAATGACCCCCAGCGACTGCCAAGCTTTAGGCGTGGCCTCGGGGGAGTTGGTTAAGGTGACCTCCAAGCGCGGCTCCATCATCACCCGGTGTCAAGAGACCGATCGGGTCAAACCCGGGGCGGTCTACATGACCTATCAGTGGTGGGTGGGGGCCTGCAATGAGCTGACCATCTCTTCTTTGGACCCAGCCAGCCGGACCCCGGAGTACAAGTATTGCGCGGCCCGGGTTGAGAAGATTAAAGACCAAAAGTGGGCTGAGGCTGAGATCGCCCGCGTTTACGCCGACCTTAGGTTGGCCATGGGCGTTGACCCCAAGGAGGCCCGATCGTGAACTCTTACGTTAGATCCAACCCCAAGCGCTGCATTGGCTGTCGAACCTGCCTTATTAGCTGCGTGGTGGCCCACTCGGATAAAAGCTTCTTTGAGCTGGACCCGGATGGCTACGCCTTTAACCCCCGACTCTTCATGGCTAAGACCACTTTAGTCACCACCCCGGTCCACTGCCGCCACTGCGAGAACCCGGCCTGTAAGGCCTCTTGTCTGTCCAAGGCCATCTCCGTGGTTGACAACCGGGTCTTGGTTGACGCCAAAAAGTGCATTGGCTGCAAAAACTGCGTGGCCGCCTGTCCTTTTGGGGCCATGGAAATCGTGGACACCGGCCGCTCCGCTCCGGATGGCCTACCCATCAAGGTGGCCTTAAAATGCGACCTATGCGAGGGCGTGGCCGACTCCCCAGCCTGCGTTAAGGTCTGCCTAACCGAGGCCCTGGAGCTGGTCACCGAAGGGGATCTAAAAAACGACCTAGCCGCTAAACGACGAGCCGCCGCCGTAGCCGCTCAAGCTTAAGACTTTAGCCTAACCGCCGCCCCTTAAAGGCGGCGGTTTTATTTGGGGGCTGGTTATTTATTAAGGATAAAAAGATCTTATTTACTTTGGCCAGAGGATAGCGCTATAATAATATAAGCGTTCCGATAATAGGTTGAGATTTGGGGGAAGATTTAAAGCTCTTCCTTATGGCCTTGGGTTTACGGTTAGTCTTTGGGAAAGCGATGGGCCTAAATAATTAAGGCCTTTAAAACTTTAACCTATGATTTTCTATAATTTATAGTGACTTCTATTTAACGCGAGGCGATAAAATCAATGACCGATAAAATGGCGATTAACCCGGCCACCCTGAAGTGGGCCAGGGAGTATAACTACTTTAAAATTGAGGAATGTTACCAGCGGTTTGGTCAAAAACAGTATGATGACTGGGAAAATGGCTTAGACGAGCCGACCTACGCTGAACTAAAAAAATTAAGTGAGTTTTTCCATAAACCTATAGTGGTTTTCTTTTTTAATGACACCAAAGACCTTAAAGGAATGGAGTCAATATTTCCAATATTGGAGCTCTCTTCTTTCGAAAGCGCTTTTCCCGATATCGTGACTCTGGAATGGGGCCGGTCGCTCCAGCTTAACTTGGTGGAACTGAGCCAGTTGAGCCTGGAAGAGTTGGACCCGGAAGATATGGACCTGGAACAGTTACGCCAAAAAGAAAGGAGCCTAATAGAAATAGATCAAGAAGAAATGGAGCTAGGTGAGTTAAGCCAAGGGTCGCGCCCCGCCGCCATCGCTAAAATTTCCGGTAATGGCTCCGATGTCCTTAAGACCGTCACCGAGTTCCGGGCGCTCCTCAAAGTAAGCCTTGCGGAACAAAATAATTTCCCGCCGCCCGAAGAGGCCTTTACCCGCTATCGGGCGGCCTTGGAGGCCATAGGGGTCACGGTTTTTAAAAACCCTTTCCAGAGTCGCTTGATGGCCGGGTACGGTCTTTATGACCCCTTCTTTCCGGTCATCGTTGTCAATGACCGCCTAACTTACAGTCGGCAAATTTTCACTCTCTTCCATGTGATGTATCACCTAATCAATAAGACTAATGGGATTGATTTTCTGATTGAGCCCGTTTTAACTAATTTAGACGATAAAATCCTGGAAAATGGCGCCCATGAATTCGCCGCCGCCTTCTTAGCCACTCAGGACGACTGTTTAGCCGGGTTTAAGGCGACCACGCTTAGAAACGCCTTTAAGTTAGCCCAAGAATTATCTAAAAACCGGGCCATATCCGCTGAGACGCTTTTAACGAAATTACTTTTTAACAATCTAATCGACCCGGAAATATACACTGAAGCCCGGGCCGCGCTTTATGAGGCCAATTTTAGCGATATAGAGAGCGACAGGGATTTCCCTAGCGCCCAATTAGCCTCTAAAGGACGACGCTATATTGAGCTGGCTTACCGCGCTTACTATCAACGTTTTATCACTATTCACGATCTAGCCACTTATATGAATTTAAATCTGGCGGATCTTATCCAATTATCCAATGATTTTGGTTGGGGGCCACTTTAATGGACCAGACTATTTTAGTTTTAGACACTGAGGTTTTTTTTACGAATATGCTGATCACGCCGATGGGGTTTTTCACGGAATTTTACGAGATTTGGTCCCAAGGATTTAAGGCGGGTTACCTCGTCTCCGTGGACGCGGTCTACGATGATCTCCAAAAATCACTCAACAATAATCGCCAAAGGTATCAATTACATTTAGATTGGCTATTAAAACATAAGAGCTCCTTCCAAGATATCACCGCCGAGGAAAGTCGGATTTTGCGATGGGCCTTGGCCGACCCGAAAAACCGGGCTCTTTTTCCGGAAACCCAACTTTTAGCCGGTTGGCCCCAACCGAACGCCCTGGCCGTGGCCAAAGCCGCGAGCTTAAACGGCGTTATGGTCACGAACGCCCTTTATAAGGACGGTTATGTCAATAATGTCATTGACCTATGCTTGTATTTAGATGTCCCTTATATTGATATATTTGACTTTAATAGGGCCTTATACTTTAACGTAGGTCAAAATAAACCATTTTTCGAGACGGTCGAGGTTCAAAACGCTTCGCCCGTTAGAGCCTTACGGTTAGCCCATTAAACCCTGGCCAGTTAGTTAGGCTCAAAACGAACCTGGCGGGGGCCTTTTCGCTTGGCCTTGTATTTCTAATTTATAGATAATTAGTCAAAAACGATCTGACGGAGCCTAGCTTGTTGTGGACCGGGATCAGTGGAAAACCGCAGATCTGGACCAACTTCATAATAGGCTTAAACAACCTGCCTAAATGCTGACAACCTTCTTTACGGGTAAAAACTTCAGGTAAATTTTTGTTAAAACAGACGGCAAATCTTGGTTGGATATTTTGTTCTTCTTTAACATAATTACATTTTATAATATAGTTATTTTACATAATTTTTGCTGACAAAGGAATTTTCCAGTTTTCCTTGACAAAGTCAATGACTGTTGATATAAACAAAATTATCTTTATCTTTAGTATTTATGCCAAAGGCCAGCTCAAGCGGCAGCTACGAGGTTATCTTATAAAATGCCCAGGCTAACCCCTCAAGAGATTCAGGAAATCGAGCGATATCTTTCCGAAGACAAGCCGTTGCCGGAGAAATTTCGTTTCCTTTTGTTCGAGGATAAGAGGGAAGTGGAGCTTGTTTGGAACGGTAAGTCTAACAATGTGACTAATGTTGTACTACCTTTTCAAATAATTGAGCAAATAGACGAGCCAAGAACCGAACAATTTGAAACCGGTGATTTATTTAGCGTAGACCCTCGGGGAAGGCAATCAGACGGCTGGAACAATAAACTCATCTGGGGTGATAACAAACTTATCCTTTCTTCCCTTAAAAATGGTCCAATGAGAGAGGAGATTGAAAAACAAGGCGGTATTAAGCTGATTTATATTGACCCCCCCTTTGACGTTGGCGCGGATTTTTCCATGGATATTGAGATTGGAGATGAAACTTTTACTAAAGATCCAAGCATTATTGAGGAGATTGCTTATAGAGATACCTGGGGTAATGGTGTTGATTCTTATAATTCAATGATTTATGAAAGATTATCTTTAATAAAAGATTTATTAAATATTCATGGTTCACTTTTTATACATTGTGATTACCGTGTAAATTCTTATTTAAGAGTTATTTTGGACGAAATCTTTGGGAAAGATAATTTTGTAAATGAAATTATTTGGCAAAGAACTAATGCTCACAGTGATTCAGTAAAATTAGGCAATATTCATGATACTATATTATTTTATTCTAAATCTAAAAGTTATATTTGGAATAAAATTTATACTAATTACTCAGAAGAATATATTGATAAATTTTATAATAATGTTGATAGTAATGGTAGACGGTGGATGTCTGACAATTTAAGCGCATCAGGTCTTTCAGGCGGTGGGTATGAATATGTATGGAAGGGACATAAAAGAATTTGGAGACTTCCCATTGAAAAAATGAAAAGTTTAGAAGAATCAAATTTACTAACGTATACTAATAAAGGTCTTGCACGTTATAAACGATATTTAGATGAAATGCCTGGGAAACCGCTTCAAGACTTATGGATGGACACTAAAGGTTTTGCTGGTTGGGGAAATTCTCGAATTGAATTTCTGGGTTATCCAACTCAAAAACCTGAAGATTTAATAACTCGAATTTTACAAATTTCTTCAAACTCTAACGATCTAGTAGCGGATTTCTTCTGCGGCTCTGGTACAACAGCCGCCGTGGCTGAAAAACTTGGTCGCAAATGGATAGCCACAGACCTCGGAAAATTCGCCATCCATACCACCAGAAAGCGTCTTCTTGGAGTTCAGCGAGAGCTTAAAAAGGCCGGTAAGGCTTATAGAGCCTTTGAGGTTCTAAACCTTGGCAAATACGAGCGCGAACACTATGTAGCTGTCAACCAGGATCTTAGGGAAGAGGAAAGGTTCAAGCAACAGGAGGCCAGGGAGCAGGCTTTTATTGAATTGATTCTTAAAGCGTATCACGCGGAAAGAGTCGAGGGGTTTTCAACCTTTCATGGAAAGAAGTCTAACCATATGGTTGTCGTTGGTCCGGTTAATCTGCCGGTAACTCGTCTGTTTATTGAGGAAGTGATTTTAGAGTGCCGTAAACTCCATGTGACTAACGTGGATATACTTGGTTTTGAGTTTGAAATGGGGCTTTTCCCTAACATGCTTGAAGAAGCCAATTCTAAAGGCATTACTATAGCCCCTAAATATATTCCCACTGATGTCTTTGACAAGCGGGCCATTGACAAAGACCAAATATCGTTTCATGATGTCGCTTATATTGAAGTCAAGCCCCATTATAGTAAGGATGGCATCGCGGTCGAGCTTACTAATTACTCCATTTATTACTCGCAAGGAGACAGGGCCGAGGCAGAGTCGAAGCTGAAGCCTGGTTCTAGCAAAATTTTGGTCTCAGATGGCCAGATAATTAAATTAACTAAAGACAAAAAAGGCATTATTAGACAAGAAGTTTTAACCAAGAAGTGGACCGATTGGGTTGACTATTGGTCCGTGGATTTCGATTTCGAGAGTAAAAGGGAAATAACCGCCTCAAAGGATCCCGCGACAGGCGAGTTGACTGAAAAGTGGACAGGGGACTACGTTTTTGAGAATGAATGGCAGACGTTCAGGACCAAAAAAGACAGGTCTCTGGAGTTAAAGAGCGTCTATCACTCCTATAATGGGGCGACAGGCCGGAAGAAGATAGCTGTCAAGGTTGTCGATATCCTAGGCAATGACACCATGCGGATCATTGACGTAAGCCTGGAAAAACTCAAATAATATGTCTTCATACAATAATCAATTTTTATATAGATACTTAAAGTATATTTTGTTTTAAAATTAAAATAATTAATTTTTAATTTATTTTTTAGGATTAATTAGTGTTTTTTGATGATCATATTAAATCGTTAAATTTTTTAATAAAGATGATTGATCGCTTATCAATTCCTTCATTGATTTCTTGTAATATATTTACACAATCATTATACCCAATAACTAATGCTACTAAAGCTATTAGCCAATCATTATACCCAATAACTGATGCTACTAAATCTATTAGCCATTTATTATCACCAATAACTGATGCTACTAAAGCTATTAGGCAATCATTATACCCAATAACTGATGCCACTAAAGCTATTAGCCAATCATTATCCCCAATAACTGTTGCCAATAAAGCTATTAGCCAATTATTATCCCCAATAACTGATGCTACTATAGCTATTAGCCAACGTTTTTCTTTTATAACTGATTTCGCTAACGAGATTAAATTAATATCAAAAAAATTTCCATTTTTTTCCTCACGTTTTTATTCAAAATTGTATATTTTATCAAGATATTCACTTTTATGCGATTTAAATATGTTTGGTAAATCAGATCAACTATTAAATAACAATTCATCTAAAGAACTTAATTATTCGAAATTCAAGAAATCAACAGATAAATTAAACAATATTTATATATTTTTTACAGATAAATGTGAATTTTTATGTGATCTTTTTGATAAATTGCTAAATTGCTATAGGATAGTCAGTTCTTATTATTCCATAGAAACAGCTATTTCACAAACATACAATAGTTATGTATCAAAAAATTGTTTAATTTGTCTTCCAGATTTATTAGTGCCTAATATTGTGTCGATTTTTCAATCATTTACTGAAACTATATATTATATGCTTTCTGGAATCACTGAAAAGTCAAAAAAATTTCAAATGATAAAAAAAATTGATCACCTTTTTACTAAGGAAACAAATAAAAGTTTTAGTACATGGCTTACAGAAGATGAAATGTCCTATTTAGAGTTTATGTATCATGCAAGACACTTATTTATTCATAAAGTAGGGATTATCGATGAAGATTTCAAAAATAAAATAGATGATAGTCGTTATAAACTAAACCAACATCTCGATATCTCATTTTTTAATATTTTATTATTTCTTGAAATAATTGTCAAATTGATTAATGGTTTAATAAATCTTACTCTAACAAATGATACTGATAATTAAGTTAAATTTCTTTATTTATACACCGAAAAGAACAAATAATGGGCCTACATCCTAATTTCCCAAAATCCCCCTACGAGATACTTGATCCGGAAGTCCGCTGGTTCCCTGACGCCAGAACTCGCCGGGACAACCCAATTGACAAACTATTGCCCCCTCTGGTCGCTAATCTACGTAAAGAGGTCAAAAAGTTTCGTGACAATGGCTATCTTGGCGCGAGCGAGACCAGTAAAAGCCTCTTAAACTGGTGGTTCCTCGAAAAGCACCTAGTAAGCGGCCCTTTAGGCGTTCCCCAAGAATTTCAGTATTTCTTTGCCCAAAGGGAGGCTTTAGAGACTGTTATCTATCTTTACGATGTCGTTAAAGCCGCCAGTAAGTTCGATTTAATGCGGTTCGACAGTTCCGGTCTAGTTTCGGAGGACATGTTCGATGAGTCTTGGCTCCGTATGGTCATTAAAATGGCCACGGGCACTGGGAAGACGAAAGTCATGAGCCTGGCCTTGGCTTGGAGTTATTTTCACAAAACCTATGAGCCAGAGTCTAAATTAGCCCGCAATTTTCTAGTCATCGCCCCTAACATCATCGTTTTAGACAGGATTTACAAAGACTTTGAAGGCTTAAAAATCTTCAATGACGACCCTATTATACCCATTAATGGCTATAATGGCCGTAACTGGCAGGATGATTTTAGCCTCAATGTCCACAAGCAAGACGAGGTTCACGCCACTCAGGCTGTGGGGAATATATTCCTGACTAATATCCAACGAGTCTACGTCAGTCGGGAGACGCTTCCCTCCCCAGACGATGACAACACGATGGATTATTTTCTTGGCCCTCGCCCAGTCGGGGCCACTACCGATTCCAAAGTGGATTTGGGCGTGATTGTCCGAGAAGTCGATGAGCTGATGGTCATTAACGATGAGGCTCACCACATTCACGATTCCAAACTAGCCTGGTTTAAGTCTATTCTGGACATCCACAATCATTTGCTTCAAAAAGGCTCTAAATTAAGTCTCCAGATTGATGTCACAGCCACGCCAAGGCGCCTAAATGGAGCCATATTCGCCCAAACAATATCTGATTACCCTTTAGTCGAGGCTATCCACCAAAACGTTGTCAAAAGCCCAGTTGTCCCTGACAAGCCGAGCCGAGAAAAACTTATTGAGCGTAAAAGCGCGAGATACGTTGAGCGTTTCGCTGATTTTCTCAAATTGGGCCTGACTGAATGGAAAAAGACTTATGACGAGCATGTCAAATTAGGCAAAAAGGCTATCTTGTTCGTCATGACTGATGACACCAGGAACTGCGATGAGGTCGCCGAATATCTTAAAGCCCAACCTGGCCTGGAGAACGCCGTTTTAACCATTCACACCAAGAAAAATGGCGACATAACGGAAGGCTCCACCAACAAAGATAAAGAGGAATTGGAGAAACTCCGCCGCTATTCCAATGAAATAGACGCCGACTACAGCCAGTATAAAGCGATAGTGTCGGTCTTAATGCTTAAAGAAGGCTGGGACGTTAAGAACGTGACCACCATAGTTGGTTTAAGGGCCTATACTTCTCAGAGCCATATCCTGCCAGAGCAGACGCTAGGGCGTGGTTTGCGGAAGATGTACCCAGGCTTAAACGAGGAATACTTAAGCGTCATTGGCACCAAGGCTTTCATGGATTTTATCGAGTCGATCAAAAGCGAGGGCGTTGATCTCATAAATAAGCCGATGGACGATGAATCAGAGCCTAAAACCCCATTGCTAATTGAGGTTGACCGCAATAATCCGGCTAAAGACCTGGACGAACTTGACCTAGAGATTCCGGTTTTAACTCCCAATTTGTACCGGGATTATAAGAATTTAGATGATTTAAACATAAAAAATATTAGCGATCAAAAATTGGAGATAAAAACTTACGATCCAAGTGAGCTGACCGAAATAGTGTTTAAAGAGCTAGCCACAGACAAAATATCCCACGTAACTTACATTGACCACGATGGCGTCGCGGACTATCGGAACGTCATCGCCTGGTTCGCCCGGTCGATTATGAAGGAGCTAAGGCTGTTCAGCGGCTACGATGTCCTTTACGAAAAGATTCTGGGGTTTGTCCGAAATGAGCTTTTCACTCAACCAGTCAACCTTGAGGATTCAAATACCCTTAAAAACCTCGCTGAACCTGCGGTTTCTAACTCTATTTTGGTTTCTTTCAAGAACGCCATTAATGATTTAACGATTAGTTCCAAAAAAGACGTAGAAATAAAGGATTTTATCAGGCTACGCGATACAAAATCGTTTATAGTGAACGATCAGGAGTATTTTAGTCCTAAAAAGTCCATTTTTAACCGCGTCATTGGCGACAGCCACTTGGAATTAGAATTCGCTGGCTTGTTAGAGACTTTTTCTGATGTTATTAGCTACGCGAAAAACTATTTTTCTCTTAACTTTAAATTAGATTACGTAAATTCATTGGGAAATATTTCCAACTATTATCCCGATTTTTTCGTTAAAACAACGGCTGGCTTTTGTTTCATAGTTGAGACTAAGGGAGCTGAGGATTTAGACGACCCCTTAAAGTTAAACCGCCTTAAAAACTGGTGTTTAGACGTTAATAATATCCAGCGAAAGGTCAAATTTAATTTTCTCTTCATTGACGAAAAAACTTTTCATAATTATACTTTTAATAAATTCGCTGAATTTTTGCCTTTATTTACGAGATTTAAAGATTAATTGAATATTTATTTAGCATCCTATAATGTTAATAGTAGAATCTTTATACTGCAATAGATCCCAAGTTATTTTCTCGATCCATTTTTTATCTTAATCTAACTCGAAAACGACTAGCCACCCTATTTTTGATCTGCATTTATCAATATATGAATGTAATTATTCCAAACTCTTTTTCCTGACTTTGTCCGTGAAATTGTTGCTACCGGTCGGAGTGACCCAGTTGCCGGGTGGACATTTCGCCCACTAGATAAGTGCGCCTTTCCACGGCGCACAAAAAATTTGAAATTTCGGAAAAAATGTTCTATTATTAAATTAGTCCTTTAAAACACCATTAATAGAAAGATCGGTCGGGTCCTCGCTTTCGGCGAAAAGCCTCTATTTATTATTTAAGACCGCTAAAATCATTAATTTATATCATTATACTTTGTAAAATTAATTATTATTTTATTTATCAATGAGAATTAAAATAATGGCTGAAAAAATGGATATAAATAATGATATTTTATCATGGGCTAGAGATTTTACATCAACCGATATAAAACAATGTCATAAAACCTTTGGTCAAGAAAAATACGATAAATGGGAATCTGGCAAGGATCAACCTACCTATCTTGAACTTAAAAAATTAGGAAAATTATTTCGTAAGCCTATAGCTGTATTTTTTTTCAATAACCCACCTTCTTTTAGGTCACCTATGTCTAATTTTAGAACTTTAGACAATTTAAATGTTATATTTAGTGATAATATTGTTCATAAGCTTGAAAATGGAAGAGTTATGCAACTTAATCTTTATGAGTTGCATGAAGGAGTTAATCCTTCTTCAAACCTAATCACTGAAATCTCGTTTGATGTATCCTCAATCCAAAATACCGCTTCTCAGCTACGTGATATTCTTAAAATTAACCTTAAGGAACAAAAAAAATTCTCCTCTCCAGATGACGCCTTTAAACGTTGGCGAGAGGCCTTTTATAATATAGGGGTGTATGTTTTTAAAGACGCCTTCAATGACGACTCTATATCTGGATTCTGTCTTTATGACCCAGTCTTCCCAGTAATATTTGTCAATAATTCTCTAGCGTTTAATCGGCAAATTTTTACTCTCTTCCATGAGATATACCACTTAATATATCAAATAAGTGGTATAGACTTTCTTAATGATCCTGAGTTCAAAGACTTAGACTATAAAAAAATTGAACACGGATGTAATGAATTCGCTGGCGCGTTTTTAGTGCCTGACTTAGATTTTTTACCTCAAATTACTGAAAATACCTTAGATTACTTGCATCTTTTTTCAAAAAAATATTCGGTCAGTCGAGAGGTAATTTTAACAAAATTATTTTATAATAATTTAATTACACTTGATACATACATTAATAAACGCGAAGAGCTTTATAACGATAATTTTAGAAATAAAGGCAATAGTGAAAAGTTAACAAAAGGCGGTGGTGACTACTTTTTAAAAATAAAATCATACAAAGGTCATCATTATATTGACCTTGTCTACAATTGTTACCAAAATAATAAGATTACTCTTCCTCAATTAGCTAATTATTTAGATATGAAAGTTGAATCTATAAACAAATTATCATCCTATCTTGATTAAGGTTCTGTTTAATGATAAATTATATTTTTGTTTTAGATAACAATATATTTTCTAGCTCACTACTTCATATACCTTTTTCTATTTTCACTGATCTTTACTTTCCATGGTCTAATGGAATGAAAGAAGGTTATTTAATATCAGTTGAAGAAGTTTTTAAAGAATTAATGGTTTTTTTTCAGAAAAATAAGGATAAATATCCATCAGAATATAGTTGGCTTCAAAATCACAAGAATGCATTTAAAGGGATGACTAGAAATGACAGTACTTATGTTAGAAAAATACTTAATGATAATAAATTTCGTGAAGGTGTAAAACCTCAAAGTATTTTGCAAGGTTTGCCTCAAGCTGACGCAATTCTAGTTGCTAAAGCCAAAACGGTAAATGGCATAATCATCACTGAAGAGAGTTCTATAAAACCAAATTCCGATAGAATTCCAAATATTTGTGCTAAATTTGATATCCCATGTTTTAATCTTTATGATTTTTATAAAATTATAAAGGAAAATCTCTTTAATAACGCTGATTTTATTCAAAATTTAATTGCTGAAAGAAAATTTCCCTATAAACGCTAATAATAAAATAATTATTTTTTAAAATTATCTATTTAAATATATATTTGATATTCAAATACAATTTTAGTTTATCTTAATATACATATTTATTGTAACATTTCTATTTTACCATTAAAATAAGTTCTATTATTGATAAAGCGATTCTTGACTTACGTCAGTGCCTACATATCTGTTATCTTCAACTTTTATTAACCTGAATTCCCAGATTTTCTGCCATACAAAAAATTTTTTCGCTATATGTATGGCTAAACACTTGACAGCCCTCAAAATGTATGGCACAATACAGCCATACATGGAGGGCTGGAGTGGCCGGAATTACCGTAGCAAATGAAAAAGGATGTTTAAGGCTCTATTGTACTTTTTCATTTAGAGACAATGATAATAAGCCTCAAAGGGTACGTAAGGCTATTGGTAAAATAGATCCTAATACTGGTGATACTATTTTTAATAGTTATTTTAAAAATATTATTACTTTACAGGGAATTTCAATTGATAAAGTGCAAAATATTCCTTACCATGAAATACCTAACATTGTTAATTTAGGTTCTTATACTAAAGAAGAATTAATTAACAGAACCTATATAAATAAAATTAACGATTTAACAAGCTTTTATAACAATAATATTACAAATTCAAGTATTGAAAGTAATCTAAATACTGATAACAGCACAAATAATGGCAATAATAATAATTTTTCGGTAAATAATGATAATAATTCATTGGCTATTGAAATTAATAATGGCCAAAAAATAAATATAGAAGAAAATAATTATTCAATAAGGAAAATTGGCCGCAAATTTATTCTTGATAGTATAATTGCTTCTACAGGATTATTAAATATTTTGAAGAAAATTTTTCCAAACTCTTGGGATAAAATAATAACGTTAGCCTATTATATAGTTAGTGATAATTCAGCAATTATGTATTGCCAGGATTGGGTTGAAGAAAATGAAACTATACTTAATAATTCGTCTTTAGCATCTCAAAGAATTAGTGAATTATTTTTTGAATTAAAAAACGAGCAAATATTGCAATTTTGGGAATCATGGGCTTCTTTAAGACAAGAAGATGAATATTTAGCTCTTGATATTACATCTATATCATCATATTCTAATTTAATTAGTGAAGCTGAGTTTGGTCATAATCGTGATGAAGAGAAAATACCTCAGATCAATTTATGTATGCTTTTTGGTGAAAAATCTGCTCTTCCGGTTTTTTCATCACATTATGCAGGAAGTTTGAATGATGTTACTATTTTACTTCATTTCTTGATACTTTATCATTTTTTGGTGATTATATTTATAATTTAGTAATGGATAAAGGCTTTTACAGCCTGAAAAATATTAAATATTTGCTTAAAATGTTTCCTAAATATAAATTTATGGTCGCAGTACCATTTACAACATCGATTGCAAGGCAAATAGTAAAATCTGGCAAAGATAAACTAGAGGAAAATTTATCATTTAAATCTAATAATGATACTATAATGGGGTATTCATTTTACAATAACATTGATAATAATACTAAAGTTATTTATCATGTAATTTTTAATGAATATAAACAAAATGATGCTAAACAATGTCTGAAAGATAAAGCTATCAGATTAAGAAATGAAGCAATCACAAATCCAAGTAAATATATTAACGAAAAAGAACATAAAAAATATTTGATTTTTAAAAAGATAAACGATAATACCTATGAAATATTGTTAAATATGGAAAGAATTAATTTTGAATTACGTAATGTTGGGTGGTTAATTATTGTGAGTAATGATCTAAATTCAACTTATAAAGACGCTTTAAGTACATATAGAAGCAAAGATATAGTGGAAAAGGCTTTTGATAATTTAAAAAACTCTTTATATTTCAAAAGATTACATGTTCATAATAGTAAAACAATGAATGGTAAGATGTTTATTGCGATGATTTCATTGATTATCAGCTCTTATATTCATAACATTATGGAAAAATCTAACTTAAATCAGTATTATACAATAACATCACTGTTGAATAAACTCGATTCTGTTAAAATAGTTCGTTCTGGTAATAAAAAGACTATAACACCATTATCAAAAGAAGTTAAAAAAATATTAAGTGCTTTTGGTATCAAAATTTCAAATAATTAGCTATAATTAGCGTTTATTGATTTTTTTGTATGGCAGAAAATTTTCGGGAATTCAGGTTATTAATCTAAAGCTTATCCGACACGATGTCCGAAGTCTGTTTTACTCGATTGCTGACCCTTCAAGACAATCTGTCCCCATCATAATTCTTTTGCCTCGGGTTCTGATGAGCCCGCGTTTTTTTTTGAAAAACTAGGATTAACAGAAGTTTAGCTAATCCGCCAAAGCTTTCGGTAATCGGCTGTCCTAAACCTCTTTCTTCTCGTATGTTAGATTAGCTGACCCTTAGTCGGCGCTAGTGGTTCGAACTGGGGTGTCGCGCTGTTGGCCGCTTGACCTAATCTTTCTAATTTATAGATAATCAGTCAAAAACAATTAGTCTATTAAAGTTTATTAAGCTAGTTTAATCAAAAACCCTTCCTCTAGCCGCCTTCTAAACCGGCTCAGCCCTTTAAGGCCCTAAACCTTTGGTCTTTGGCCTTCAACCTTTCGACCGCCCTTAGGGCTAACCCATTTAAAACCCGCCTATTTAGTGAAGATCCGCTAACTAAAGTCCAGAGTTTTGTGGTATACTTTTCCCCGTCCTTCTTATTCCAACTTTAATTTGGATATATCCGCGGTTCTTCGCGGAGAATTAAGCTGACCCATTTTCCTTAAGGGTCGATTCTTTTGGTTTTTCGCCTTTCAACCTTTTTTTCTTATATCTATAGATTCTGGATAAATCATGTCATTTTCACCTTACGCTGAGCCTCTATTAACCGCCTTAAGCGATCCTGGCGAAATTATCTACCTTCTGCCTGGCGGGGAGATGGGCGGGCCTGGGGATAGCCCCTTAGCCGCCATCATTCCGGTCATGGCTCCGGGCAACTTCGGCTCCAAAGCCTTTCGGAAGGAGTTTAACCTCCGCTACGCTTACGTGGGCGGGGCCATGGTGGGCGGCATCAGCTCCGCGGCCATGGTGGAGGCTCTAGCCGACATCTCGGTTTTGGGGATCTTCGGGGCCTCTGGGCTATCGCCCGTCGTGGTCGAGGATAACATCGTCCGTTTAAAAGAGCGTTTAGGCTCCAAGACCTTTGGCTCATGCCTTATCCATTCCCCGCAAGATCCCACTTGGGAAGAGAAAGTGGTGGAAATTTATCTCCGCCATGGGGTTGACCTCATCGAGGCCTCGGCTTTCACCCAGATAACTCCCTCTTTAGTCAGATACCGCCTCCAAGGGCTTAAGGTTGACCAGGAAGGCGAGATCTTGGCCCCCAACCGGATTATGGCTAAGGTCTCCCGTTTGGAGCTGGCTAGAAGGTTTTTTAGCCCCCCGCCGCCCAAGATTGTTAAAGAGATCTTGGCTAAGGGCTGGATCACCGCCGAGGAAGCGGCTTTAGCCGAGCGGATCCCCATGGCCCAGGATTTAACCGCTGAGGCCGACTCCGGTGGGCATACCGACTTTCGGCCAGCTTTAACCTTGTGGCCCAGCGCCATCGCTTTGGCCCAAGAAATGACCGAAAAGCATGGTTACCAGCAAGACCTAAGGATCGGGGCCGCTGGGGGCTTAGGGGCTCCCCCGGCCTTTTTAGCGGCCCAAGACTTAGGCGTGGCTTACTTTGTGACTGGCTCTATTAACCAAAGCTGTGTGGAGTCCGGCCTATCCGAAGGGGGCCGAGAGCTTTTAGCCAAGGCTAGCCAAACCGATGTGGCCGTGGCCCCAGCCGCTGACATGTTTGAGCTGGGGGCCAGAGTCCAGGTCTTAAAGTATGGCACCCTTTTCGCGCCGAAAGCCCAGAAGCTAGTGGAGTTCTGGCGGCGGTATCAGAGTTTGGAGGATATCCCCGAGGCCGAGCGGCTGGACCTAGAGGATAAGATTTTTAAGGCCCCCTTAGCCGACATCTGGAGCCAGACCGCCGAGTTTTTTAAGGCCCGGGACCCAGAACAGCTGGCTAAAGCCGAAAAGGATCCCCATTTTAAGCTGGCTTTAATCTTCCGGTGGTACTTGGGCCAAGCCTCGCGCTGGGCCATTAACGGAGTTAAAGAGCGGCGCTCGGATTGGTGTGTCTTCGCTGGGCCCTCCATTGGGGCCTTTAACGAGTGGGTCGCTGGGACCTTTCTGAGCGATCCGGCTAACCGGACCGTGGCCCTTTTAGCCCAGAATCTTTTGTATGGTCTAGCGGTTTATAAGCGGATGGTCATGGCTAAAGATTTGGGGTTTTTACCCGATGATCTCTGCCAGCCCCTTAAACCGTTGACCGCCGAAAAACTGGCCCCTTATATTTAGCCTTTAAGGGTCCAAACCTTATTGACCGTAATCTTGATCCGGGGCGCTTAAGGGGTTTTTCCCCTTAAGTCCCCGGATAATATATTGATTTTCCGTAAAATTTAGGGTCGAACGGCTTAAGTTACCCTCTTCTTTAGCGGCCTTTTGGGGCCGGGAAACTTTACTCACCCAAAACTTCTCTTCCGGCCCGTTAAGCCCCGATTTGGTGGCTTCGGGTGGCTAAGGGGGTTCTTAAGCCCGGGCGGTTGGGTTATGGCCCCGGGCTTGGGTTGGGGCGGGTTGGCCGATCGAGTTGGAGCGGCGGATTTTTAATTTTAGCCCCGGAAAAACTATTATTAATCAATTTCATTAATAACAATTATTTATAGCTCTATCGCAGTGGTTTATAATTTTGATTCATTAATTAACGATAATTTTAGATATCTAATTAGTATTTAATTTTCTTAAATTAATACTTAAGGTATAAATATTATTGTTATTTTATATCTATGTTGTTTATTTCCTTAATCGTTAAGGTTTTTATCGACATTTAGGTCTATTTTCGCGCCAAACAGAGGTCCGCGGTTAGAGGCGATATAAGGATTTGTAGGCTCCAGAAACGCCTTGAGCTGACGCCAGAACGCTCGATGATTCTAATTTTGGCGTCATCCGGGAAATCGCGCTTAAGGCGGACGGATTAATTTACCAGACCCGGTTTTAGGGCCGTTTCTTTTAAGGGTTAAATTCCCCGCTGGGGAAAACTTTTGGAAGTTTTGGCGGCCATATGGCTCCTTATGGAAACCTTTAGCCCCCAGTTTCCCCACCCAAAAGGCTGTTCCCGCGACGCCCAACGGCCAGAGGTCAATTAACGATAGCTATAATTTGAACCTTATTGTATAATTAACCGTAATATTTTTAAGCCACGCGCCCGCCTTAGGCCAAAGGC
>JAISRZ010000128.1 GCA_031273455.1 Deltaproteobacteria bacterium
GGGTATGGGTCTTTTTTCGGCAATAACAAAGCCGCCGCCGTCTTAGCCTCCATGGCCGCCTCGGAGAACTACTCGCTCGTGGCTCCTTACCTAAGCGACCTGGACATTGACGCGGAGTCTAGGGCTTTTTTAATCGAGCGGGCCCAGCGAAGGGGCGAGTGGGCTAAAGGGGAGCTCATTAGTCTTTTAACCTACGCCTGGGCCAATCAACTGGATCCCTTGACCTTTCCCGGGTCCATTTTCGGGGCCATCGGTTACGGGCGGTTTATGCCCTCCAACGTGGCTAAATACGCGGTGGATGGGGATGGGGACAAAAGGATCGATCTTTTTAACAAACCCGACGCCATCTTTAGCGTTGGCCGGTTTTTAAGGGATCATGGCTGGACCAAGGCCACCACCGAGGAGAAGCGGCGGGAGGTCATCATGCGGTATAACAAAAGCGGGACTTACGTCAACACCGTTTTATACGTGGCCAAAGTCTTAGACCCCGCCTTCGCTGATTGATAACCTGGGTTCAAGACCTAAAAAAGGGCGGGGTCTAAAGGTTAGGCCGACTCGTTAAACGGCGCGCTTGCGGACGGGGTCGATTCTATCTGTGCGGACGGGGTCGATTCTATCGGCCTGATGGTCTGAGAGTTTGCTGTCTGAAGGGATGATGGTCAGTTTGTAGCCTAAGGTCGTGAGGAGCTTAAAGAGAATCTCAACCCGCGGCGCGCCGTTAAGGTTTTCAAATCTCGACACCACCGCTGGTTTGACCCCGGCCATCAGGGCCAACTTGACCTGGGTTAACCCTTTGGCTTTTCGCGCCGCGATCAGCTTCCTAGTCAGCTCCACCTCAAAGTCAATCAAAGCCCGCTCCGCTGGTGGCACGTTCCGGTCATCATTATAAAAATCTTTGAAACTCTGGTTTGGCATATCATTGGTTCCTATTCTGATAATCATATATATAATTTAGTGCGCGTGTAATCTCATTTGGTGGTGTCTTCTGTGTCTTTTTAATAAAATAATGCAGAAGTACAATCTTATTGTCCTTGTGACAGAAGAAGAATATGCGATAAGGCGTTGGACGCAGTTCCCATAGTTCGAGTGTGATATGTTTTACCTTCGGCTCACCAATTAATGTGACACTGTCGGAACATTCCAACGTATTGATGTACCTCAGAATTTTCTGGTGCTGAACGTGAGCGTCTTTGCTTGTAGCCGAATTCTCAAAAAGTTTTGTCAAAAGCTCCTTCACAGGTTGGCGACCATGTATATCCTCGTAAAAAATTATTTCAAACAATGATCTGACTCCTTTCTGTATTATACACTGGTTACAACAAATTTGTTATAACGAGCTAAGATTATTTTTCGAAGTAAAATAGTTGTCTACGGTAATAGAGCCCATGGGGAAATTTACTAACCCGAGATCCTCCCCTTGAAAAGAGACCTCGACTTAATAGTCCGCAAGGTCAATAAAAAGACGCGGCAACCACTAATCTTCGAATTATTTAGATAAATCAAGCGGTTACCCTAAAACCATTGAAGATTCGGGTCATCTTCGGGGGTAAAAGTTTAGGGTCCCATAACTTCCTCCACTAGATTAGACCATAGCCGTAACCGTAAAGCTTTGGGCTTAAAAGACGCCGCCCTAATAATACCCATGCCTTAATGACCCATCACCAACACCTTAACCACTCGTGTTAGGGGGCTAAAGACTATTAGTTTTGGTAAGGATAAGCTCAGCCTCTAAGGACCCAAGGTTCCAGGGGGGACTCGCCTAACAGTCGGGCCTTAAAATAGGGCTAACGACCTAGGATCCCAACAGTACTCCATTATAGCTAGTCTAGCACAAAATCTAGAAAAAAAACCCGTTTTTAAAAAAATTTCGCCCTAAATGGCGATAGTTTTGGCGGGGATTTTTGACTGGCGCGGGGAAAATTTTTGAAGCTAAGGTGAGCGTTTTATAAATAAAAAGTCTAAAATTATTATTAGAAATATAATTTAAGGATCTTTTAAGAAAATTATTTGGCTTTAAGGCTCTCTAACCTAGCCAAGGCTGATTGTTTAAGGCTAGCCTTTTGGGCCCACTGGTCCTTTGGGTCAAACCTTTGGCTTCCCTGGCCGTGATCAGTTGACAGCGAAAGGACAGCGAAAGGTTTTGGCCAACCAGATTTTTGTTAACGTTGATCCACCGAAACCTCACACCCTCCTAACTCCTGACGGGGCTGGACCTAGGTTTTAAGAGCCCCTGAGATTACGCTCTTATCATATTACTGACAGGTCAAGCCAAATCGCTCCATTCTCAGCGTGATTTTCCTGGAGAAGCCAAAATTAGAATCGCTTTTAAAGAGGGCTTAAAGGGCTTTTAACGGCGACAAAAATGGTGACTTAAGGGGTTTAAAGGGAAAAAGGTGGAAAGAAAAGGGATCGCTAGCCAGAGGGCTAAAAGTCTAACTGGACCTAACTTTTGAGGTGGCCCAGAAAACAAAAGACGCCCTTAAAGCCCCTTAGCCTTCAAGTAAGACCAAGAACCAAAAAGGGCGCCCTTGACTGGACGAAAAAGCTACTTATTTGACCGTAGTGTAAGCTTTGTAGGCCGCGACTAGATCAGCCTCGTTCTTGTTAATCAGCTCCAGCTCGGCGTCAGTGTACTTAAAGGTGGGGTTACTGGCGAGAAGCTGCTTTTCCGCGTCAGCGCCCTGGCCCATGGCCCTTATCCCTAAGATGAACAAAAGCTTAGCCTGAGCCGTACCGAACTTAACCGGGTCGAGTTTGTTGTCGGTCAGGTACTTGGCCTGATCTTGCGGAGAGGTGGCTTTAGAGACCGCGATGAAAGTCTTAATGTCATCATCGGTCAAAGGACCGGTGTCCGGGAGTTGGACTTGAGCCAGAAGAGAGCTAACGCCAAAGGCCGCGAATAATAAAGCGGCGATACCAACCATAACCAGCTTCTTACAATTCATCATGAAAATCATTCCTTCTTTCTCGCCGATACTCTTTGGTAAGGCGAACAACAGGCTATAAACGCCTTATAAACAAAAAAAACCAAAGGAAAAGCGAAAAATCACCTTAAACAGAAATTACGCCGCTTTTCCTTACTAATTAAAACCAATTATAAAAAAATTGTCTCTTCGATACTAAACGGAGATTAGAAATGTCCTTTCAAAAGTTTTTTCATGATAGGCAAAGAAACTTTATTTGTCAAGTAAAAAGGCCCCTTGGGGGCCAAAAAAACAGTAAAATTAGTAAGTTACAAGTTTAGGCGTCTGAAACGGATTTAGCTCGCCTTAAATAGCCTCTAAAGGGCTTAACCCCGGTCTGGGGGCGGCTTAAGATTAGGTTCAAAGCCAAAGCCTTAAACGACCGTCAGAACTCTGACCGGTTGAGTCGTCTAGGCTAGCGGAAAAGCCCCTAAACCCTTTCCAAACCTCATCTAAGCCAGCGGAAAGCCCTTTAGGCCAACTGGAAAGCCCCATAAGCCAACGAAACCCCATAGGCCAACGAAACCCCATAGGCCAACGAAACCCCATAGGCCAACGAAACCCCATAGGCCAACGAAACCCCATAGGCCAACGGAACCCCATAGGCCAACGGAACCCCATAGGCCAACGGAACCCCATAGGCCAACGGAACCCCATAGGCCAACGGACAGCCCCATAAGGCCAACGGAACC
>JAISRZ010000016.1 GCA_031273455.1 Deltaproteobacteria bacterium
GGGCAAGCAAACTTATCGACAATTCAAGAATATATCCGTCAACAAGGTTAACTCAGACATAAGACGCATTCATCCGCTAGACTAAAGTCTAGCGGTTTTCTGCGAAAGACCTTATAAAGTTTTAACGTAATCTATTTTTATAGCGCCGTAACCGTAACCGTTCACCCGGGGCCAAGGCTCGCCTTTGGCCCGGGGTTGAGACGCCCGCCCGTCACTAGGGGCCTGAACCAAGGGACCACGTTGGGCGCGTGACCGCGCGGCCTTATGGGCGGTTCCACATTAAAAGGCCGGGCGGGAAAATAATCTATTTTTCGGCCAAGAACGCTAAACTCCTCCAAAGAGGAGACGGCTACGCTTACTCCTTAAGCGTCCCCTCTGATAGTGATGGAAAGGGCTTATAAAGACCCCAACTAAGCCATCGGGGCCAAACCTCTATCAAAAATCACTTTTTGACTCTTAGCTCAGCGGACCGCTTAACCGGAGCGACCTGGGGCGGCTTGACCGGAGCGACCTACTCAAATATCTCTAACTAAACAGATCCGGTGACCTCATACGATTTAAAGTCCTCGGTCAGGCGACTTTTTGGCCTTGGCTTTGTTGTCAATAATATCACCTATCCTCCCGTTGGTTGAATATTAGTGAACCTTTGGATGACATAGGGCTGGCCATTCTGTTCCACTGGACGGGCTATCCTAAAAACGCTGTCCTAAACCTTCATTACGCCAGCCAGGCTTCACCCCCGACACATAAAACGCGGTAAAGAGCGATCTATCGTCAATTTTCTTTTTGGGCTTGAGCGGAATTTGTTCACAATGGGGAATTTGAATCCATTTGTATAGGTCAACGCGATGAAAAAAAGCTTGGCGTAAAAGCTCGATTAGGTTGGAGAAGTTCCAAGGGATTGTAGCTCGCGTTTCTCGCCGCGGTGGCTATAAACCATCAAGTTTTTTTGGGGTGGGCCCACCACCAACTAACTAAGGTCAAAAATAACGAGAACAGTGGTGGGCTAAGACCTGGTCAACCGTAAGATATGGCGCCTTGGGGCCAGGGCGCGGCTGAAAAGTCTTAGCGGTTAGCGATTAGCTATCGGACGGTTTCCAGCCCCAAAACCCCACCAAAAAGGCCGCTTACGCGGCCTTTTTAGGGGAAAGAAGGGTTACTACCACTCTACTGTAAATTGGGCATATCCGGGCTCCAGGTGGGGAGGGTCTGACTGCCCTTTAGAGCCGGATTTAAAACCTGCTGGCGATCGCCATTGGCCGACATGATGTACAACTGATCCCGACCGGAGCGAGTGCTGGAAAAGACAATCATCCGGCCATCCGGCGAAAAGCTGGGATGGGTGTTCCGGCCTTGGCCCCCGGTCAACTGCTGGTAACCTGAGCCATCCGGGTTAATGACGGCGATATCCCTTTCGCCAATGACAAAGGCGATTTTGTCGCCCTTGGGCGACCAAGAGGGATCAGTGCTTTTGCCGCCCGGGGACAAGCGAGCCCCCGGGCTCCCCGGGGAGGCGGCCACGTAAATACCCGGCGTCCCCCCGCGATCGGAGACGTAAGCCATCCGCCCGTCCGGGGCGAAGGAGGGCGAGATCTCAATCCCCCCGCCATTGGTGATGACCTTGGGCGAGCGACCGTCAAACATGGCTAAATTGGTGCTGGTCCGGCCCGAAAGACCGGCCACCACCACCCCGCCGGGGGTGAAAGCTGGGGCGATGACCGGCTCGCCGCTATAGATGACCCGACCGTTGACCAATAACTCCCATTTTTTGCCATTCCGATGGATCCAAGCGGTCTTGTCCCCCGGGCCAATGGTCGGTTGAGTGGAAGGCCCGCCCCGAAAACCGGCTAAGATGGTCGGCTCATCGGCCCCGCCCAGCTCGGTTAGGGCGATGGACTTTTCTTGGCGATCGCCGGTGGCGTAAATGATCTTGGTGCCAAAGACCCCCGGGACCCCGGTGATGGCCAATAAGACCTCATTGGTGAACCGGTTGATCATGGCTCGACCGTCTTTAGCCGCCCCAGAAAGCCGTTTGGCCAGCATCTGCCGGCCGCTGGCGATATTAAAAAGCCGCATCTCTAAAGTGAGGTTCCGGCCCGCCTCGACCACCACGCCTTTAATGACAAAGTTAGCCCCGATTTGGGCCCACGGCCCGTAGTTAATCTCCGGGGCCTCGGTTAGACCGGCCCTGGGGTCGGACTCTAAAGACGAACGGGGATCCATGAGGCGAAAGAGCCCAGTTAACTCCAAGTTGTCGCTTAAGCGCTTGGCTAAAACTGGCGCGTCGCCGCCAGCTTTTTCCGGGCCTTTGGCGGCTAAAAAGTCAGCCACCACGATATTGAAGCGGTTCATGGTTCCGGAAAGATCCACCGGAATGATGACGCTGGGGTTTTGGTACTCTAGCCCGGACCCAGGGGTTTGGGCGAAAAGGTTGGAGCTGGCCCCTAAAAGGGCCAATACGCCAAAAGTCAATAAAAAGGAATATTTAAGCGACTTATATCCATTCAATAGCGCTTGAGCCATAACAAAACCTCTAGGAATAACCATTAGGAAAACCTAAATCGCCTGGGGGAACCTAGAACATCGCCCCCATGGTGAACTCCCAGCGACCCGCTGGATCCCCGGGCTCGGCGTCCAAAGCCCGGCCATACTCAATGCGCAAAGGGCCCATGGGCGATAAGTATCTTAGTCCCCCCCCGTAACTCCGCTTTAAGTTGGAGAAACTGTAGTTTTCGTCTTTAGTCCAGACATTGCCCATGTCGTAGAAAGCCACCGCGAAAAGGCCGGAGTCCTTAATCAAGGGGAAGGTCAACTCAAAGTTCATGACCATCATTTTCTCGCCGCCGATATTCTCGCCGGTGAGCGGGTCTTTCGGGGACACGTCGTACCAGTCGTAGCCGCGGATGGAGTTGATGCCGCCTAACATGTACTTTTCGTAAACCGGTAGGCCCTCTTTTTTGTTCTCTTTTTCGTAACCAGCCTCAATGTGGCCCATGACCGCCATGCCGGTCATGATGGGGACCGGGATCCAGTGGGCGTACTCAATTTCGTACCGCGAAAAGCTAGTGTCGCCGCCCAGTAACCCGGTGGCGATGGTGTAGCCAAGACGGGCCGTGGACCCGGCCGTGGGCTGGAAGAAGTGGTTCCGGGTGTCCCGCCGCAAAGCCACGGTGACCAAGCTATTGACCGAGTTACCCATCATGGACCGTAAATAGACCGAGGAGGCCAAACCCACGTGGGTGATTTCCACTTCCTCCCAGGAGTAGGTGCCGGTTAAGTAAAAGCGCTCAAAGACCGGGTAACCGGCCCGAATGGCCGCGCCTTTGGAGTCTTTCCGGTAATAGTCGTAGTTATTGTAGTACTTAAATAAGTCCAAACCCATCATTAAGGGGATGTCGCCCACCCAGGGGTCAGTGAAGGAGAAGTTAAAGTAATTGGACTCGCTCCCGATGTTGGCCTCTAAAGCCACCCGGCGACCGTAACCGAAGAGGTTGTCTTGGGTTAAGCGGACCGTGCCAAAGATGGAGTTGTAGTTACTGTAGCCCGCCCCAATCTGGAAGGACCCAGTGGGCCTTTCTTTGACCTCCACCCTTAAGTTCATCATGTCGTCTTTGTCCGAGGGGCTGGGCACGAGGTTAATGTCCTCGAAAAAGGAGCTCCGCATGAGGTTGGATTGGGAGTCTTTGAGCTTAGTGTTGGAGGTCAGATCCCCTTCGGAGAACTCCAAGTGGCGCCGAATGACTTTATCGCGGGTCTTATCGTTCCCGACAATGGTGATGCGGTCATAGTAAACGAGGTTCTTCGGCATGACCGATAAAGCCACGGGCAAAGCGTTTTTCTCATCGGGTTCCCCAAAGACCGCGTCCACCTCGTTATGGGCGTAGCCTTTGTCGGCGTAGTAGTTTTTAACCCGGTTGACGTCCTCTTGGAGCATTTCCCGGTTAAACCACTTCTCGTCTTTAACCTTAACCAGGTCCTTTAACATCTTTTTGGTGTCGTCCTCAGGCAATAAATCCCCGACAATGGTGATTTCCCCGACCTGATACCGCTGGCCCTCGTTAATGGGGAAGGTGACCACAAAGCCATCGGTCCCCTCCTCGCCTTCCACCGAGGGCTCGCCCACCCGGGCCAATAAAAAACCGTTATTGTGATAGAACTGGGTGAGGATCTGAGCGTCATTGGCCAGCTTTTCCCGATCCAGCTTCCCGGAGCCAGTTAGCCAAGAGGTTAAAAAGAAACGGGTCTCGCTTTCGATTTGCCGCTTTAACTTCCAATTGGAAAAGAACTCGTTGCCCTCAAAGAGAATTTTCCGGATGTAAAGTTTCCCGCCCTCGACGATCTGGAAGACCAGGTTGGCTTTGCCCTCGTCCCCGGGTTGGAGCTCATAGGTCACCTGGGCCATGGGGTAACCTTTATCCGAGTAAAACTTCTGGATATTGGAGACCGCCGTGGCTAAGCGCTCGTCCGTGGCTAAATCCAAGACCTTTAACCCCACTATCTCCGACAGGTCCTCGGCGTCAAACTTGGCGTTCC
Source organism: Deltaproteobacteria bacterium (assembly GCA_031273455.1). GTDB lineage: Bacteria > Desulfobacterota > Desulfarculia > Adiutricales > Adiutricaceae > JAIROO01. Next base: position 4,534 of record JAISRZ010000016.1, read on the forward strand.
CTTGGTAGGTGATGGTCCCAATCTGGGGCCGCTCAGTGACCCGGAAGTGGACCTCTTTCCCCCCAGGGACATCGTTAACCTCCACGCTGACCGTCTCAAAGTAGCCCATGGAGTGGAGACGCCGGATGTCCGAGGCCGCCTTGGCCTCGTTATAGGTTCCGCCTTTGCGAATGCGTAAGGAGTTTAAAATGGCCTCGTTCTCGACTAAACCGCTCCCGGTGATGGTGACGTTGACCACCTTGGCCCCGCCGCCAAAGAGATGGTCCGTGACCATCAAAACCAACCGCTCAGCGGTCTGGGGCAAGTTCTCCGAGGCCGCCGCCGAAACGCTGGTTCGAGGGCTCCCTTGGAGCCCGGCGGTTAAAGGGACCAATTGGCCGCTTAGGGTAAAGGAGGTCCCGGCTCGGGTTAAGCTCGGCCAAAAAAGAAAATCCGCCCCTAATTGGCGGGCCTGGGCCAAAACGGCGCTTTCCCCTTGGCTTAAAGTTTGCCCCCCCATGGCCAAAGGCTGAAACCCTTGGGACTGGAGAGCGGAGACGGTGAGCTCCAATAAGCCGCGGCTGATATTGCTCAGCTGCTCTAGCTGGGTCCCGGTGACGCCCACCACTTGGTAGGGGGCCACGGCGATCTTCTGGCCGGTCTGTCCCCAAGCCTCGACCGTCCAAAAGGTCAGGCAACTTAAAATCAAGAGGACAAGCGGTTTTTTGGGCATGGCTTTTTCTCCGGTCACCATATAAGCGCTGAAAATTAAAATTTAGTGGATTTCAGAAAATCTTTACTAGCGAGCTTTTTCGGTATATTACTAATACAAAATTAGATATAAGTCAACAAGTAAAAATCAAACTCGCCACTGACTTAACAAATTTTTATTTCTCCGGCTAAGGAACCCTTATTGGAGCGGACCTTAAGACCGACTTTAATAAACCAAAAATTTAGCTAAACTAACTAAATTAGCTTTATTATTTAAAAACTAAGCTATTTTCTAGCTAGCGTTAAAAAAACTAAATATCTTGGCCAATTGAGCCCCTAAAGCTCTAAACTAACTAACCCCAAGGCTTTAGAGCCGCGATTTTAAGCCAAAGGCCGTAACCGGCCCCGCTCCAAATAGAGCCTAACCTGTAACCGGCTGGCCAATTCAGCGTTGTGGGTGACCACGACCGCCGCTAAACCCCGCTCGGCCACTAGCTCGCCTAATAAATCATTGACTAAATTGGCGTTATGGGCGTCCAGGTTCCCGGTGGGCTCATCGGCTAAAAGGACGGGCGGGGCTAAGACCAAAGCCCGGGCCAAAGCCACCCGTTGCCGCTCGCCCCCGGATAAGGCCCCGGGCCGGTGGTTTAAGCGCTCCGATAAACCGACCCTTTCCAAAACGGGCCGAGCCAGGGCGGTGGCCTCTTTGGGGCTATAGCCGGCCAGCCTGGCCGGCATGGCCGCGTTTTCCAAGGCCGTGAACTCGGGCAAAAGATGGTGGTTCTGAAAAACAAAACCCACTTCCCGAGCCCGCCAGCGGGCCAGATCGGGCTCAGCCAAACCAAAGATCTCCCGACCTTGGGAGATGACTTGGCCCTTAGTGGGCCGATCCAAGCCGCCTAAAAGGTAGAGCAAAGTGGATTTACCCGAGCCCGAGGCCCCTAAAATGGCCAAGGATTGGCCTGGGTCCACGGTTAGGTTTAAACCGTCCAAAATGGTCAATTCCCCATCGCCCGAGCGAAAGACCTTTTTCAGATCCCGGGCCACCAGGGGCTGATCGCTCCGGAGGGCTTTTTTCTTTAGGGGGCTAGGGGCCCTACTCATAGCGTAACGATTCCACTGGGTCAAACTTGGCGGCCCGACTGGCTGGATAGACGGTGGCTAAATAACTAATGACCAAAGAGACCACGGTGATGGCCAAAACTTGGGGCCACCTTAGCTCCACGGGCAAAGAGCTCATGAGATAAATTTCGGGCGGTAAAGAGATAAACTCGTAGCGCCTTAATAATAAACACAAAGTCACCCCCACCAAAAGCCCGCCTAAGGTGCCCACTAAACCCACCCACAAGCCTTGGATGGTGAAGATCCGCCGGATCTGGGCGGACGTGGCCCCCATGGCTTTTAAAATGGCGATGTCCCGGGTTTTTTCAGCCACCATCATGATGAGGGTGGAGGCGATATTAAAGGCGGCCACCAAGATAATCAAGGTCAAGATAACGAACATGGCCGTCCGCTCCAGCTTTAAGGCCGAAAATAAGCTTAAATTTAGTTGCATCCAGTCCCGGCCCCAATAGTCGGGGCCTAATAAACGGATGATCTCCGCGTGGATCCGGTCGGCCTGGTAGATGTCCTCGACCTTGACCTCAATGTAAGTGACCTCGCCCGGCTCCAAGCCCAAAAGATCGGCCGCCTCGTCCAAGGTGGTGAAAGCTAGCTTGGAGTCAAAGTCATAGTAATTGGCCTGAAAAGTCCCGGCCACCGTAAAGAAGCGGCTAATGGGGGCCCGTTGGCCTAAGGGGGTCACCCGGCCCAAGGGGGCGATGAGCCGGACTTGGGAAAAGATCCCGGCCCCAATGGTTAAAGCTAACTCCCGGCCCAATAACAAAGCCCTTTGGGGCTCCGGCTCCAAGGGCTCCTCGGCTTCGACGTCGTCCGCTAAATAACCCTCTTCCGCTAAAGCCCCGGGCGCCCACATATTCGGCTCCGGCGGGATCATGGGCCTTTGGGTCAGATTCTTGGCCCCATTGGGGGTTAGAGCCAAAGTCTCGAACAAACCGGATTCCTCGGTGGCTTTTGGGTCTAAGCCCATTAAAACCACCCCACTGGCCCCCGAGGCGCTGGAGGCCATAACCTGGCCTTGGATAAAGGGCAAAGCCGTTTTAACCCCGGGGATGGTTTTAATTTTGGACGCGACCGATGGCCACTCGGTTAAATTACCGCCAGCGCGGTAAATGGAGATATGGGGCGACAAACCTAAAAGCTTAGTTTTCAGGTTAGTCTCAAACCCGTCCAAGACCGCTAAGACCACGATTAAAGCCGCCACCCCTAAGCCCACGCCGCCCACGGCCAGAACCGAGATTAAAGAGATTAAGCTATCGCGCCTTTTGGCTCGCAAAAACCGTAAAGCGATGGTCCTTTCGATGGACACTGGCTAATTGGCCCTACTTTTCCGGGCGTAAGTGGGGAAAAAGGATCACGTCCCGGATACTGGCCGCGTCGGTTAAGAGCATGACCAAGCGATCCACCCCCACCCCTTCCCCAGCGGCCGGGGGCATGCCGTACATTAAGGCCCGGATATAGTCCTCGTCAAAGTACATGCCCTCTTCGTCCCCAGCCTCGCGCTCGGCCACCTGGGCTAAAAAACGCCGTTTTTGGTCCAAAGGATCGTTCAATTCGGAAAAGCCATTGGCGATCTCCCGGCCAGCCACAAAGAGCTCAAAGCGGTCGGTCAATTCCGGGCTCGCGTCGTTACTCCGGGCTAGGGGGCTAATGTCGGCTGGGTACATGGTGACAAAGGTGGGATCGATTAACTTGGGCTCCACGGTTAGATCAAACAATTTAGCCAAGATCTTTCCTAGAGGATCGGCCGGGGATCTTTCCCCGCCCAGCTTAACTAAGTAATCTAGGGCCTTTTCCCGCTCGGTGACCGCCTCCCGGGGGACCCCGCCAATGGTCGAAAGGGACTCCAGGAACTCCACCCGTTTAAAGGGGCTTTGAAAAGACAAAGGCGTCCCTTGGTAAACCAGGTCCGTGGTTCCGACCACTAACTTAGCCAATTCCGAGAACATGACCTCGGTCAGATCCATCAGATCCCCAAAATTGGCGTAGCTTTGGTAAAACTCCAGCATGGTGAACTCGGGGTTATGCTGGACCGAGACCCCCTCGTTCCGAAAGCTCCGGTTAATCTCGTATACCCGGCCCAAACCGCCGACCAATAACCGCTTTAAATACAGTTCCGGGGCCACCCGCAAGTAGAGCTTCCGGTCCAAAGCGTTATGAAAGGTCTCAAAAGGCCGAGCCGTGGCCCCCCCGGGGATGGGGTGCATCATGGGGGTTTCCACTTCCAAAAAATTCCGTTCCTCTAAAAAACGCCGTAAAAAGGCGATGACCTTAGAGCGCGTGAGAAAGACCTTTTTCGAGGTCTCGCTCATGATAAGATCCACGTAGCGCCGCCGGTACCTGAGCTCCACGCTCATCTCGTGAAACTTTTCCGGTAAAGGCCACAAGCTTTTGGAGACCAGTTCCAGGGTGTCGATCAAAAGCGACAATTCCCCGGTTCTGGTCTTAAAGACCCGGCCCTTAACCCCCACGATATCGCCAATATCCAGTTGCCCGGCCAGTTCCACGCTCGCGGCTTGGGTCAAATCTTTTTTCAGGTAAAGCTGGATCTTCCCGGAAGGATCCGATAAATCGTAAAAAGTCGATTTACCGTAATCCCGCCGGGCCATGAGCCGACCGGCCACCACTCGGTAGTGTTCTTGGGCCGCCAGCTCCTCGTGGGATAAAGCCCCAAATTCCTGGCGGATGTCCTCCACTTGGGTCAAAGGGCGGAAGGTGTTGGGGTAAATGGGCCGAGTCTCGGCCAAACGGGCGGACTTTTGTAAGCGGGCCTCCATGACCGGGCTCGATTCCGACTCCATTTCCCCGACCTTAGTTTCCCCTTCTTTCTCCTTGGACAAAAATACCCCCCTAAAATCCGCCCTAAGCCAGATCGCCCTAAGGCCCTTTTAATAACCAAAAATAATAAAGCGCGTTATAGCCTTTAGGCCAACCAGCCTTCCATGACCACGCGCAATTTATCCAGATTGTCCACCAAATCCGCCAAAGCCTCGTCCACGCCGTCCACATTTTTCTCCCGACCCATGAACTCCAACTTTTTAGCCGCCTCATAGGGCGGCCCAGCGGTGAAGTAGCCCATCATGCCTTTTATGGTGTGGGCCTCAGCCATTATCACGTCAACATTGCGGGCCGTAACGGCCTGTTTTAAAGTCGCAAGTCGCGTTTGGACGTTCTCCAGAAACAAGTTGACGCTTTCCGAAAAAAGCTCGTCGTCGTTAATAAATGTTTCTAGAACCTGGTCTTTTGTAAATGCCAAAGAGCTCACTCGCGCGCACCTCCGTATTATCGCCCCAGCCAAAAAAAAACTTCCTCTTGGCCAAAAAGAAAAAAAACTAGCCCAACCAAAAAAAACCAACAAACCAAAAAAACCTCATGACCCTTTAAAAAGGGCCAAAAACCAGAGCCCCGTAACGGGCTAAAGGAACCTTTCAGAAAGGATTATAACCTTAAAAGGGCTTTATGGGAACAAAAAAAGGTTTAGGCCCCTTTCTAGAGCTTATTGACCTTTAAAAACCCCTTTCCCCTGGCTCGACCCCGCCTAAACCCCCAAGGTTAGGGCGGTTAGGGATCTAGCCCAAAAATTCGCCGCAAAAGGTCCAAGTTTTGGTCCGTTCGCCCATGCCGATGGCAACTTTTGGCGAAAGCCAAGGGGTTATGAAGGATCCGCCGGGTCAAAGCCCGACCCATGGCCTCCAAGGCCTTAGCCTGGGCCGGGGTGAAATCGTTTTTGGCCAAAGTCCGCTCCAGCTCTTTGGCCCGGGCCTCGTCAGCTAACTGGGTTAAAGACTTAATGGTGGGCCGAGCCCCCAAACCGCTTAACCACAAGCTAAACTTACTGAGCTCCTCTTCAATAATGGCCTCAACCTTTTGAGCCTCTTGGCTCCGGGCCAAGCGACTGGCCTGGACCAAAGCGGCGATCTCGTCAATGTTCTTTAAGGTGACGCCTTCTAAATCCCCAACTTTAGCCTCAATGTTCCGGGGCACCCCCAAGTCCAAAAGCCACAAATTTTTATTAACGGCTATTGGGGCTAAACCCTTGGCCGTTAAGACGGGCTCCAGGCCGCCCACCGCCGAAAAGACCAGATCGCTTTCTTGAAGGGCCGAAACGAGGTTGGTTAAGGGTAAAGAACTCGCCCCCCATTTATCGGCCAACTCTTGGGCTTTGGCCGCGTTCCGGTTCAAGACGGTTAAAGACTTTAACTTCCGGGTGGACAGATGGGCCGCCAGTAACCCGGCCATTTCCCCGGCCCCTAAGATTAAGGCTTTCCGGCCCGCCAAAGACCCCATTAATTCGGCGGCGGTCTCCACGGCCGCCGAGGCTAAGGAGACCGAGCCTAAAGCGAAATCAGTCTCGGCCCGAGCCCTTTTGGCGGCTTTAAAACTTTTATGAAAGAGTTTCCCGACCACTGGGCCCACCAGGCGGCTCTTTAGGGCCTCCCGAAAACTCTCTTTAACCTGGCCTAAGATCTGCGGTTCACCTAAAACCTGGGAATCTAAGCCCGAAGTCACCCGAAATAAATACCTAACCGCCTCTAAATCTTCATAAAAATGGAACATTTGGTCCAATTCATGGGGGTCTAAACCAGTTTGACTGGCGCACTCGTTTAGAAAGGCCTCTTTGGCTTGGGCCGCGTTTTGAGCCACCCCAACGATTTCTAAACGGTTACACGTGGCTAAGACCAAGGTTTCGCTTAAAAGGTCGGTCGCGAAAAGACGGTAAAGCTTAGAGCCGGACAAATCAACTTTAGCGAGCTTTTCTCTAATCTCCACCGGGGCGCGCCAATGGGCCGCCCCGTAAACAAATATCTCCATACGTTGTCCAGGCGAGTCCTTAAAAGTGGTAATCCTCGGGCCAGCTTAAGGGGGCCAAAAGGTCGTTTAAACGCTCTTTTAAAGCCGGGTAATCGCCCTTTTTCAATAATTCCCGTAAAGAAGCGTCCCTGGCTAAAGACGTCAGAAGAAGCCGCCGGTCTTTTTCCTCTAAGCTGGAGCTTAAAACCACCCGGCGCGCCTGGCCCAAAAGCCGACACAAGGCCCCATAGCCCTCGTAAGATCGCCTTAAGCTCTCGGCCACCAGAGCGGCTAAAGCCGGGGAAGTCCCGCCCGTGGACACGGTTAAGCGAAAGGGCTCATCCGAGACCAAGGCTGGCGGAAAAAAGTTGGACTCCTCCGGGGAGCTAGCCACGTTGACCCAGAGATCTTTGGCCTTAATCAGATCCAAAACTGGCCGTAAGGACTCATCCACTTTGGCCGCCAAAAAGACCCACGGGTTACCCTCTAAAAACCGCGGCTCAAAGGTTTTTTCCAAAAGGATTAAACCTTCGGCGGCCAACTCCAAGAGCCAGGGGCCCGGGTTAGGCTCGACCACCCGCACCTTGGCCCCGGCTTCCAGGAGGGCGGCTAATTTCCGCCGACCCACGGCCCCGGCCCCTAAGACTAAAGCCCAGCGATCGGTGAAATTTAAGTTGACCGATAAAAGGCGCACCTAACCCCTAACCCTAGCCCGCGGTAAATATTATCTTGAACCGGGCTAGCTTGACCTCTTGTAAGTCAAAAGCCATAAAATGTATATAATCCACCTTAAATCACAATACCAGAGCCAAAAACTAGCCTTTAGGGGCCAGACCTCCCCTAAACCACCAACCCCTTAAGCCCTAATATTAACTATATAAAAGCTTATTTTAAGATATCTTAACTTAAGATCCTTTTAGAATACCTTTAACTAAAGACTTTTTTACCGTTTGAGCCTGGCCCTAACCACCTGGCCCTAACCACCTGGCCCTAACCAGGGGTCTAAAAACCCCTAACAACCATAAACCTCTGGAAAAACTTGGTCTTTTTGGTTATTATTCCCCTTGGTCGAAAGGTCTTTTGGGCCCAGATATTTAGCCGTCCTTAAGCCCAACCTTAAGCCCTAGAAGGTCAGCCCTAGACGGTAGGCCCTAGACGGTCAAACCTAGATGGGCTTCACCTTAGAGGCTTTAGTCTTTAATAACTAGCGGACCCAACCTTAAAACTTAAGGCTAAAAAGCTTTGGCGATTTATTATCGCGATTATTGGAACTTAAAGGCCAGGTAAGCCTCTTAAGGTCGCAATAATATTAACAAAATATCTAATAAACTGTCAAACTTTCCCCCGGGATAGGGGGTCTGGTGAAACCCGGATCTAACGGTCATTTTCCCGAAAATCTGGCGGCTAATTGACCTTATCGCCTGGGGCCAGGGGGTCTAAGCCCTGGTCCAGCCCCAGATGACGAGATGTTTTTTTTCTTGACGAAAACTGGAAAGTGAACTACCGCTCCACTAAAGTGTACCGGCTTCTTCGGAATTCGGTTAGTTTACCAGACTAAGTTACGAGAAATTGTAGCTACGTTGATTACGTGAGGACACCCTGGGTTGCCGCC
>JAISRZ010000023.1 GCA_031273455.1 Deltaproteobacteria bacterium
GAGCCCATCATGGCCCCAGCCTCAATTAATGAGTCGTAATCCACTGGCCGATCGATCATGGACTCCGGTAAACAGCCGCCCGAGGGGCCGCCGATCTGGACGGCCTTAAACGGTTTGTCGTTTTGGAGGCCCCCGCCAATGCCGTAGACGATTTCCCTTAAGGTTAAACCCATGGAGACTTCCGCTAAACCGGTGTTGCGAATCTTCCCGGTTAAGGCGAAGACTTTAGTCCCTTTAGACTTTTCCGTGCCAAAAGAGGCGAACCACTCGCCGCCGTTTAAAACGATCTTGGGGATGTTGGCCCAGGTCTCGACGTTATTGTTGTTAGTGGGTTGGCCCCAGAGCCCATTGACCGCCGGGAAGGGCGGACGAGTGGTGGGCATGCCCCTTTTACCCTCAATGGAGTGGATTAAAGCCGTTTCCTCGCCGCAAACAAAGGCCCCGGCCCCTTCTTTAACGTAGATGTTGAAGGAAAAACTCGAGCCTAAGATGTTTTCCCCTAAAAGCTCTAAGGCCTCGGCTTGGAGGATGGCGTTTTTAACGCGTTTTACAGCCACCGGGTACTCAGCCCGGACGTAGATGTAACCTTCCTTGGCCCCAATGGCTATGGCCCCTAAGATCATGCCTTCTAGTAAGCGGTGCTGGTCGCCTTCCATTAAGGAGCGGTCCATGAAGGCCCCGGGGTCGCCTTCGTCAGCGTTACAGATGAGGTATTTTGGATCCCCAACCGCCTCCCGGCACAGCTCCCATTTGCGCCCCGTGGGGAATCCGCCGCCGCCTCGACCCCGTAACCCCGACTTTTTAACCTCGTTCAGGATGGCCAGGGGATCGTTTTGGCTTAAAGCCTTGGCTAAAGCCAGATACCCATCGTTAGCGATGTACTCCTCCACGTCCTCGGGGTTAATCTGGCCGCAGTTGGCCAAAAGGATCCGGTTTTGCTTGGCGTAGAACTCAATCTCTTGGTACCGGACGATGGGTTTTAAGGTGTCCCGGTCGTGGTAAAGGAGCTTGGGGATAAGCTCACCGCGCAAAATGGTCTCCTCAATGATTTCCGGAACGTCGTCCGGCCGTAACCGGATGTAGTAAACGTCGTCCGGGTAAATCACGAGTAAGGGCCCCATCTCGCAAAAGCCGTGGCAACCAATGACCACGATCTCCACGTTTTTCTCTAAATTCCGAGCCGCTAGCTCCTCTCGAAAGGCTTCGACTAAGGCCTTGGAGCCGGAGGAGGCGCAGCCCGTGTCGCCGCAGATCATGACGTGGTGCGAGATGTCATCCTGGGGCTGGGCCTTAGGGTCTTTCCGGAAGGCGATCCGCGGGAGGATGGAGTTTTTAATGGCTATAAGCCCGTCAATATTGGACAGGCGAGGCAGATCTTCTAAGTTTTTCATAGGTTCCCGCCTCCTTAGCCCCGGTACTTATCCAGGATCTCGGGGATTCGCTCGGGCCGTAAGCGCCCATGAGCCTCGTTATCGACCATCATCACTGGGGCTAAGCTACAAGCCCCAATACAAGCCACGGTCTCTAAAGTGAACATTAAGTCCGAAGTGGTGCTCCCTGGAAGAACGCCTAAAGTGGACTTTAAGGTCTCTAAGACCAGGGAAGAGTTCCGGACGTGGCAAGCCGTGCCTTGGCAAGCCCGGATAACGTGTTTACCCCGGGGCGACAACCGAAACTGGGAGTAAAAGGTGATGACCCCGTAGATTTGACTGATCGGGGTTTTGGTCCGTTTAGCGATGGCTTCCAAAACCGCGGTGGGTAAATACCCGTAAGACGTCTGGGCGGCTTGGAGAACCGGTATTAAAGAGCCTCGGCCCGTAAGGCTTTGGCGGGCGAAGATGGGCTCTAATGAAGCCAAATCAAGGGGGCTGGCGGTTGGGGCGATAACGCTCATGGTATGACTCCTTAGCGAGACCAGAGGAAAATTACGCCGAAAAAATAACGCTGAATATGGTAGGCCGAGGGAAGGATTGATTTAAGCGGTCGGCGCGAAAAAGGGCGCGACCCTCCTTAACTCTAAGAAGAACCCTCAGGGTTAACCGCCAAGCGCTAGATTTTTTACTGGAAGATCCTTCCCGAAGCGACCTAAAATCCCTTATAGGCCAAGGTTTAGCTCCGGCGACGCCGGGGCTAGTCCAGCCCCCGGCTAAAAATATTAGGGCGATGACCACCGCGCTCGATTAACTATTGGGCCATAGAGGCTCTTTTGGGTTAAAAGATCCCCTAAGCCGCCTTTGGCTGACTAAAATGCCAAGGGGCCCAAAAAAACCCTAACGCTAAAAATCAAGAACCCATAGAATTATCGACAAAGCTGAACCAAAAAAGCTTAAGTCAGGGCCAATGATAGCTAAAAGGCGAACTAATTTTATAGCTGAGAACAAAGCGTTGGTTGGACGGTCTTTATCGAAGAGGAGCCAACCAACTTAAAGGCTGGGTCTAGCCAAAGGCTAGCGACTTTGGTGGGCTAGAAGCGTTAAAACTTAAGTTAGCGCTCCGTGAAAATGTAACTGATATTTGTCGGGCCTTAGGGCCTTAAAAACTTTAACGGGAAAGGCTATAAAGAAAACTAAGAATCTAGCTTACTTTATAAGCCCTATCAAAATATCGCGTCAAAAATGAAACGTCAAGGTTTTTTTTTGACAAATACTATTTTAACTTAAGGCCCGAATCTTCCCGGCCTTAAAAGAAATGACAAAAATCAAGGGGTTACGGGCGGATAAGCTTTCCCTATCTGGCGATATTGTTTTCGACTATCTGGCCTGTTACGGTCGCCCTTTAAAAGGCTCGCTAAGGCGCAAGGGCTCTGAAGGTGGTTGGGGTCATAGCCTTTACTTTTAAGCTTTTTAAAAACTTTTAAGGCTTATAGATTTCAAAAAGTAGGTTAGAAGCGCTTATTTTACAATTTATTATATTTTGCTTATTGATATAAATATTTTATCGCTCTAATAAGTTGTAATAATATTTAATAGCGGTAATTATTGTTAAGCGATCGATTTATTCATAAATAATTTATAAAAGCTATTTTTAAGATGAAATATGAAAAATTGACTATATTTCGGAATAGGGGGTCTGGTCGGTCTCTGGGGTTTAAATTAGCGGTTTCTTGGCCTTGGGACTAAGGTTGGTCCAGCGGAAAAAAGCCTTAGACTCTCAAAACTATCCAATGGGTTTCGCTGGTTGCCATAGATAGGGTTTTTTTGCTATTATCCTGAAGGTTTACCCTGGGCTCATATTTCTGAGCGATTATAATTAGAGTGTTTTTTAGGCTTTTTAAATGAATTTGAAGTTATATAACACCATTTCACGCGGTCTGACCGAGGTGGAACCGGTCAAACCAGGTCACATTGGTTTATACGCTTGCGGCCCCACGGTTTACGACCACGCCCATATTGGCCACGCCCGAGCGGTGGTGGCCTTTGATATTCTGGCTCGCTATTTGGCCGCTCAAAATCTGACCGTTGATTACGTCCGTAACTTCACGGACGTGGACGACAAGATTATCAAACGGGCCGCGGAAAGGAACCGGCCCTGGCTGGAGCTGGCCGAGGAGCATATCCTCAGTTTTAACGAGGACATGGCCGCCTTAAACTGCCTTCCCCCCACCCACGCCCCTAGGGCCACGGAATACATTTCCGAGATGCTGGAGGACATTAAGCTCTTGGTCAGCCAAGGCCAGGCTTACGAGTTATCGGGGGACGTCTACTTTGACGTGGGGAGTTTTAAGGAGTACGGGCGCCTTTCGGGTCGGGACCTCAGCGAGCAGACCGCTGGGGCTAGAGTGGCCGTGGACTCGCGGAAGAAAAACCCGGCTGACTTCGCCTTGTGGAAAGTTTCCCGCCCGGGCGAGCCCTCTTGGCCCAGCCCTTGGGGGCCCGGGCGACCGGGGTGGCACACCGAGTGCTCGGCCATGAGTTTCCGTCTTTTGGGGCCGACCTTTGACATCCATGGGGGCGGTCAAGACCTGATCTTTCCCCATCACGAAAACGAGTTGGCCCAGGCCGTGGCCTTAGGCCGCTCCATGGCCAAGATCTGGGTGCATAACGGGTTTATCAACATCAATAACGAGAAGATGTCCAAATCCTTAGGCAACTCGTTTAACGTTAAAGAAGTTTTAAGCCTCTACCCCCCGGAGGTGGTCCGCTACTTCTTGGTGGCTAAGCACTATCGGGCCCCTTTGGATTTTTCCGAGGAGGCCTTGCTGGAGTCTTGGCGCGCGTTGGAGCGGATTTACCGGACCTTAGCCACTACCCCGGACACCGCCCCGGCCCCGGGGCCCAGCCCGGTCGAGGTCCAAAAGTTTCAAGACCGGTATAAGGCGGCCATGGACGATGACTTAAACACGGCCCAAGCCATGGGCGTGGCCTTTGAGTTGGTTCATGGCTTAAACCGTCTGGCCCAGGAAGGCCAAATGGAGCTAGCGGCCCATTACCGGAAGGCTCTTTTAGAGCTAGGGTCCTGGCTGGCTTTGTGGCAAGGGTCCCCGGAGACCTTTTTAGCCCTGAAAAAGCCCGGGGCCTCGGCGGTCTCGGAGGAGCTTATTTCCAAGTTAGTGGAAAACCGGAGTTTGGCCCGGTCTCGGAAAGACTTCGCCGAGGCCGATCGGCTACGTCAGGAGCTAACTAAACTGGGCGTCATCGTGGAGGACCAAGCCGGTCGCTCCACCTGGCGTTACGCCTAAAGGCCAACCTTTTGGGCCAATTTGAGCTAATCTCCAGCTACGAGCCTCAAGGCGACCAACCTGAGGCCATTGATAGCTTAGTGGGCAACTTAAGGGACGGGGCCAAGGACCAGGTCCTTTTGGGGGTGACCGGCTCGGGCAAGACCTTCACCATGGCCAATGTGGTGGCTAGATGCGGGCGACCGACTTTAGTTCTCGCCCCGAACAAAACCTTAGCCGCCCAATTGTATGGGGAGTTTAAAGGTTTTTTCCCCCATAACGCGGTGGAGTACTTTGTAAGTTACTACGACTATTTTTTGCCTGAGGCTTACATCCCGCAGTCAGACACCTTCATTGAGAAGGAAAGCCAGATCAATGAGGCCATTGACCGCTTGCGGCACTCGGCCACCCGAGGGCTTTTGGACCGCCGGGACATTGTCATCGTGGCCTCGGTCTCTTGTATCTATGGCTTAGGCTCGCCAGAGGCTTACCAGGCTTTGATGCTCCATTTGGAGCTGGGGGTGGATCGGCCCATTGAGAGCGTTTTAGCTCGCCTGGTGGAAATGCAGTACGAAAGAAATGACTACGATTTCCATCGGGGAACCTTTCGGGTCAGAGGCGACGCGCTAGAGATCTTTCCGGCTTACGAGGAGGACGAGGCGGTTCGGGTGGAGTTTTTTGGGGACACGGTGGAAGGGATTAAGTTAGTCGATCCCTTACTGGGTCAGGTCAAAAAAAGCTTAAACGAGATCATGATCTACCCGGGTAGCCATTACGTCAGCACCAAAGAGAACACCCAAAGGGCCATGGCCTCCATCAGCCAGGAGCTATTGGGGCGCTTAAAAGAGTTAATTAGGGCGAATCGGCTCTTGGAGGCCCAGCGTTTGGAGCAAAGGACCCAATTTGATCTGGAGATGATGCGGGAACTGGGTTGGTGCCACGGGATTGAGAACTACTCGCGCCATTTGACCGGTCGGGCCCCGGGGGAGCCGCCGCCAACTTTGTTGGATTACTTTCCCCAAGATTTTCTCCTCATCGTGGACGAGAGCCATATCGCCATCCCCCAGGTCAGGGCCATGTGGAAAGGGGATCGGAGCCGCAAAAGCACCTTGGTGGAGTATGGCTTTCGCTTGCCCTCGGCTTTGGATAACCGGCCCTTAACCTTTGAGGAGTTTAACGAGCGGTTGTGTCAGGCCATCTACGTTTCCGCCACCCCGGCCGAATATGAGCTAACTTTGTCTAAAGGGCTCATCGCCGAGCAGATCATCCGGCCCACCGGTTTAGTGGATCCGCCCATGGAGGTCCGCTCGGCCCAAGGCCAGGTGGACGACATCCATCAGGAGATCGTCAAAAGGGCGGCCAAAAACGAGCGGGTCTTAATCACCACTCTAACCAAACGCATGGCTGAGGATCTAACCGAGTACTTAACCGAGCGTGGGATCCGTTGCCGGTATTTGCACTCGGACATTAAGACCATTGAGCGGGTGACTTTATTGATGGATCTAAGAGCCGGGGTCTTTGACGCCTTAATCGGCATTAACCTTTTGCGGGAGGGCTTGGATTTACCGGAGGTCTCTTTAGTGGCCATCTTGGACGCGGACAAAGAGGGGTTTTTAAGGTCAGCCCGCTCTTTAATCCAAACTTGCGGTCGGGCCGCCCGGAACGTTGGGGGCCAAGTCGTCCTCTACGCCGAGAAAACCACCCCGGCCATGCGCGAGGCCATGGACGAGACCCAAAGGCGGCGGAAAAAGCAATTGGCCTATAACGAGGCTCACGGGATTACCCCGACCTCCATTTTAAAGAACTTAACCGGTCTATCTGGGGTCATCGCCGACGCGGATTACCCCAGTTTACCGAAAAAACCCCCGGGCCAAAAAATAAAAACGCCCCTTTTGGAGATACCTTTGGTGATTAATGGTTTAAAACGCGAGATGAAAAAAGCGGCCCAGAACTTAGAGTTTGAGAAAGCCGCGCGCATCCGGGACCAAATCCGCCTGTTAGACGCCGAGGCTTTGGCTTTAGGTTAGATGGGGAGCGATTAGGTGTTCTGGAAGTTTAGGCCCATTGACCCGAGTTTAGCGAGAGCTTTAGCCGGGGAATTGAAGACGCCTTTAAAGGTCGGCGAGTTTTTTAGCGCCCGGGGTTTTAAAACCGTCCCCGAGATTAACGTTTTTAAGGCCGGGGCCTTAAGCGGGCTCATGGATCCCGAGACCATGCCGGGCGTCAAAAAGGCCGTCAAGATTTTAGTTAAGGCCCATCAAGAAAAAAAGGTCGTGGCCATCGCCGGGGACTACGACGTGGACGGGTTAACGGCCACGGCCCTTATGTATCGGGTTTTAACGGCTTTGGGCTATACGGTTATCACCCGGGTCCCCAACCGCTTAACCGAGGGCTACGGGCTCTCGGGCTTGGCGGTGACCGAGCTGGCCAAGCGCGGGGCCGGTTTACTGGTGACCGTGGACTGTGGGGTCTCGGATAACGCGGCGGTCAAGGTGGCCAAAGATTTGGGCCTACCGGTGATCGTGACCGATCACCACCAATTGCCGCCGGTCTTGCCCGCGGCCTTGGCTATTGTCAACCCCCATTTGGGCGGCGGCTGGGAACATTATCCCTTGGCCGGGGTGGGGGTGGCCTTTGTGGTGGTCTGGGCTTTAAAAAAAGCTTTGGAAAAAGAGGGCCTTAAGACAGATTTTTCCTTAGTGGAGCATTTATCGTTAGTGGCCTTGGGCACGGTGGCCGATCTGGTGCCCTTAAAAGGCGCCAACCGGATCTTGGTTTTAAACGGGCTCAATTTTTTAGCCCGCTCCACTTGGCCTGGGCTGGCGGCTTTACGGCGGAAAGCCTTGAAAACCCCGGACTTTGTCTCCACCCGGGACATTGGCTTTCGGTTGGCCCCGCGGTTAAACGCCGCTGGCCGCTTGGGGGAGACGGAAACGGCTTTGAAGCTGTTACTGGCCACCGAGCCCAAGGAAGCCGAGGACTTGGCCGAGCGGCTGGAAAAGCTCAACCGGGACCGCTTAAAGAACCAAAACGCCTTACTGGAGGAAGCCTTAGAGTCGCTGGCCAACGAGGGGCCCCGGTACTCTGATCGGCGGACCATCGTCTTGGCCGGGGATGGCTGGCCCAAAGGTTTACTGGGGCTCGCGGCCACCCGGGTGGCTGAGATGACCCAAAGGGCCACCATAATTTTTGGGGTGGACGGGGATATCGCCGTGGGTAGCGGACGCGGGGTTAAGGGGTTTAACCTTTTCGCGGCCCTCGAGCCTTTACGGGATTTATGCATTTCCATGGGCGGGCATTCCCAGGCCGCGGGGTTGCGCTTAAAGACGTCTAAATTAGCCCGCTTTCGGGCGGCTTTTGAGAGGTCGGCCTACAACCAAGACCCCCCGGACTCGGAAATCCAGTTGGACGTGGATCTTTTGGTGGACGATCTAAAAGAGCTAAACGTCATCGCCCCGGCTTTGGCCGAGATGGAGCCCTTTGGCCAGGCTAACCCGCCCCCAGTGGCCGCGCTTAAAAAACTCCAGGTCTTAGAGGCCGCCCCCACCAAGTCCGGCGGGGATCGCCACTTAAGCTTGCGCCTTTTTGACGGGGCTGAGAAAGTTAGCCTCATTGGTTTTGATCTGGTCCATCGGTTACCGGAAATTGGCTCGCGCTTGGACGTGGCTTTGATCTTGGAAACGGAAAAGTTTGGTCGCCGGGAGCTTAACTGGCGGCTCTTGGATTTTCAGGATCCGTAAGACTTAAATTATAGGCCCCTAAAAGGCCCCTAAAAACCCCCTAGACGCGGTTTTTGGGGTTTAAGGTTACAAAGGGTCTTGAGGCTAGTTTTTTATCTCATAGGCGTTTTAACGCGAGGCCGCTAGGCCGAGCGATTACCAAAAGGGGCTTTGCCCAACCATAGGGAGGATCATGACCCAGACCGACGCCTTGGCTAGGGCCGAGGAGGCTTTCAAAAAGGATAACCTTAGCGAGGCGGAGACCTTATTGGCCGAAGTTCTGGCTAGCGACCCGGATAACTTAAAGGCCCTGGCCAGTCTGGGGGCTATTCACCTAAGGCGCGAGGACCAGGTTAAGGCCCAAGAGGCCTTGACGAAGATCTTGGCGATTGAGCCGGATAACCACGAGGCCCGAAAGAACTTAGCCTTAAGCTTTTTGGCTGGATCCGCCCCGGAAAAAGCCAAAGAGCATCTGGAAAAGCTTTTAGCGGTTAACCAAAACGATTTTCAGGTTTGGGCCTTACGCTCCCGTATGGAGGAGAGTTTAGGGGATCTAGCCGCGGCTAAAGAGAGCGCGGTTAAAGCCCTATTGATCAACCCGGAACAACCGGCTTTAAAAGCCTGGCTGGACGCCCAAAACCAGGCTACGCCCCAACCGAGCCCGGCCCCGGCCCCCAAGGTTAACATTAGTCACCTGACCTTTTTGTGCCGACCCGGGGAGGACGAGGAGATCGACTTATTGGGCGGCTTTTTGGAAAGGCGCTTAAACGTCAAGAAAGTGGCCAGTTTAAAAGAGGACCAGTATCTGGCGGCCATTAACCAAGGCCGGGGGGCTTTGTGGATCGAGGGCTTTAACCCCAGATCCCTTCAGTGGCTGACCCGTTTGGAAAGCGCCGCGCGGCCAGTTGTCTTGCGCTTGGGGGTTAAAGACTTGGCTCAAGATTGCGCGAGCCTTCCTTTAGGCGGGGTCACGGGCTACCTTTTTGAGTCCAAGGCCCTTTTGGACGCTTTTTTAAGTAAGGGCTTAAAGCCCAAAGGCGGGGCCAAGTTGGCCGTGGCCCCGCGGGTTTTGGATTTTAACCGGATCAAACCCAAACCCGCGGAAAAACCCAACTTAAGCTTAGCTTACTTAGAGAACTGGACTGAGCCGGGTTTGGTCTTGGAAGTCTTCGCTCGGGCCAAAAAAATCGATCCCAAAGCCACCCTCTGGGCGAGGATTCGGCCCGACAACGTGGAAGTGGCCCGCTGGATCGATTACGCGGTCACCCAAAGGTCCATGGGCGGGGCGGTCCTCTTCGCCACCCCCCAGCTCCAGGTCCCGGACTATTTCGCGGGGCGGACCCATTTACTGGCTTTGGACCGGGTGACCGGGGGGACCGAGGTTTCCCGAGCTTTAGCTTATGGGTTAAAGCCTTTGATTCGCGATGGCTTAGGGGCCCGAGAGATTTACCCGGCCGAGTTTATCTGGTCGGAATTGGAGGGGGTTGAGCCCCTTCTAACCGCCGAAGGCGGCGAGGATCCGGGCCAATGGGTCCGGACGAACGTCACCGTCGCTCATCTTAATGAGCGACTTAATTCTCTTTTTTAACCTTAGAACGCCTCTTTTAGGGGAATAACCGCCTTTTATTAGGTATTAGACTGGCTTTCCCTGTGGGAGTTCCCAATATGTCGACGCTTAGCCACTCCGAAATAATCACCTTAGGTCGCGAGGCCAAAGGGGTCCTAGAGGCCTGCGATCGGGTCATTGACTCGGCTCGTCACTTCTTAGGCGACTTTTTGGAGGCCGATTTTGGCCCCGCGACCATGGATAACGCTTTAAACCGGGACTCCGACGCTTACAAGGCCTTAAGGTGCTTAAAAACCCCCATCATCGCCCGCATTGGGGCCAAAGACGGGTCTAACCGCACCCGGGTGTATTACGTTTGCCCGTGCGATCCCCCGCCAGGTTGCCGCCGGACCATGCTGGTCAACGTTTTCTCCTCCTTTGGCCGCATCCTGGTCTTAAAGCCCGGGGAAATCTTTGAGACCCCGGAGGGCGAGCGTTTAGCCATCACCGACAAAACGGCCTTAAAGTCCGAGACCTACCTCCAGCATAAGGACATTTACGACGTGGTCTTTGAGTGGAAGGACCACGAGACCATCCGTTTAAAGTCCTTGCGCGAGGTCATCGACCGCATCACCGAGCCGCGCTATAGCGTCAAGCACCCGGATCCGAACGAGGACTCGGGACCCGCTGGGGACACCATCCTCATTTTGGAGGGGGACCCCGAGGACGAGGATGAGGTGGAAGTGGCCATTGACGAGGAGACTGAGATATTGTCGGTGGCCCCGGTGGTCAGGTTGGCCGATTCCGGTCTGGCCTTGGACTACTCTTACCATCTGGACCGGAACCAAGATCAAGTCTGCCGCGAGCCCTTGGGCTCGCGCCTTCTGGTCTTTGGTCGGCCCGGGACCGGAAAGACTGGGACTTTAATTAGGCGCTTGGATTTTAAAGTTTCTCGGGAGTGCTTAGCCGGGGAGGAAGAGGCCATTATCGATCAGTTGGCCGAGTCCGGGTACCCGCAGCACGCCATTAGTTGGCGGCTCTTTACCCCAACCGTGACTTTAAAGCGCCATTTGACGGCCCCCTTTAAGAAGGCCTTAGTCCCCGGGCACCAAGACAACGTGGTCACCTGGGCCGAGTACCGTAAGGAGATGGCCCGGAACCTTTTTGGCGTTTTGCAAACCCCCTCGGGCGGAAAGCTTATTTTATCCTCCAACTTAAACTATCTGACCGTGACGGCTAAAACCCACACCGAACGCTGGTTTGACGATTTTAACCAGTACCAGTGGCGCTATTTTGTCAATAGCTTAAAAAACCACGCCGCCCGTTTAGCCGCCTCGGCCGACCAAAACTTAGCCTCCCTAGGGAACCGTTCCCGGGAGGCTTTGGACCAATCCACCCCCGGGGCTTTGGCCCGCTTGTACCTGGCCTTGGAGCCGCGGATCCCCACCATCTCCGGTTATGACTCCATCTTAAGTAAAGCCGTGATGGAGGGGACGGAAGGGATCATTAAGGCCCAAAGCGAGCGGGACCCCAACTTTTTAGTGGATTTAACCGAATTGTGCGAGGCCGCCCCAAGATCCAGTAAAGAGCCCGCCCCGGGCGGGGAGGAGTCGTTTTTAGCGGCCTACGCCCTTTTAGCCAAGGTCATTCGCGAAAAGTCCAGCTCCTTGGCCTTGGGCCAGAGCTATCAGCCCGAGGAGCGCAAAAAAAGGGTCTGGGAGTTTTTGGCCAGCCGCTTAGACGAAAGAGCCTTAACCCCTTTAGGGGTCAACTGCTTATCGCTTAGCTCCTTAAGAAAGCTCAATTGCTCAAGCCTAACCTTCGCCTCGGCTTATTTTGACTCGCTTATTGAAAGCTACCTGGCTTATCGGGAGGCTGGCCCGGAGTGGTACGTTAAACCTGGCATCAACAACCTGTACATTAACGAGCTAGAGCTGGATATTATCCTTTTGGCCATTTTAGAGGCTAGCTCGTCCCTATTGTGGCAGGATTACTTAAAGCCAGGCCGCTTTCCCTTGGGGCCCATCTTAAAGGCCCACAAAAAAGAGTTGCGCAATCAGATTCTGGTGGACGAGGCGGTGGATTTTTCGCCGGTCCAGTTAAAGTGCGCCTTAAACCTCTCCCATCCGGCTTGTGGCTCCTTTTACGCCACCGGGGATTTTAACCAGCGTTTAACCACCTGGGGGACCAAGTCCTTAACGGATTTTGAGTGGGCCATCAATGGGGCGGTGGAAAAGACTTTGCTCTCCAACTATCGGGTGAGCCAACCCTTGGAGGAGCTGGCCCAACTTGTGGCCCCAAAAGCCACCCAAGGTTACGCCGAGACCACGGACTTCGCTAGCTCCTTGGCCTTTAAGCCCGTTCTTCTGCCCATCTCGGAGAACCTGGCCACCGCCACCGCCTGGATCGCCGACCGGATCCGGGAGATCCGCCGGAAAGTTGGGCAAATCCCGGCCATTGGGGTGACCATGAACTCGGAGACCGACCTGGGGGCGGTGGCCGCCTCTTTAACCGAAGCCTTGACGGATTGCCAGGTTAAAGCCGTGGTTTACCGGGAAAACGAGATCCCCGAGGAAGATAGCCCCATCCACGTCATTAACTTAAAGTGGTTAAAGGGCTTGGAGTTTGAGGCTCTCTTTTTGTTAGACTTAGATAAGCTGGTGACTAGTTTACCGGACCTTTACCGCCAGTACCTCTACCTGGCCATTAGCCGGGCGGCCAGCTTCTTTGGGGCCACCTGCCAGGAAGGGTTGCCCGAGGCTTTGGCCTATTTAGCCCCAAGTTTTGGGGAGTCCTTTGAGTAAGCCTGGCGCGATTTAACGTCTTTAGGTCATAAAAACGCTCCCCTTAAACGCTGTGGCTTAGAATGGGGGCGTTCTAAATGGCGTTTACGGTTTTTTAGCCTTATAATGGACCGTAAGGATGGGCCTACAAGGCTTGCCGCCAAAGTTGGGCCTCCCAAAGTTGGGCCTCCCCATGCCTATAACTTTGTTTTATTACCTAAGGAGGGAATCAAGTCAAGTTCTTAATTAGCTAATAAACTAAAAATCCAAAAGATAACTTACTGAATTTATTAGCTTTTAATTACGAACTAACAGATGTTTTCGAGAAAAAAAATAAGCTGGACGCGAATTAGTAAAATTATAGTGACATTCTTTTTAGGTCATGATATAATCAGATTCTAAAGGAGGCCACTGTATTTTTATGGCTGATTCGGAGACTAAAATCGAACCTGAAATCAAACCCAGCGTTTTTTCGCCCGCGTTATCTAATGACGCGCTTAATAATGTTTTCCAGTCCGTTGAGCAGGGTGGCGCGGCGTTTTTTAGTTTTTATAACGCGATCTTGTCTGACGCCGGACTTAAGGAGGTCGATGGGATAAAGTCATTGACTTCCCAGAAATTCTACACTACCGCGGGCGCTCGGAGTAACTTTTTGGACGTAGAGGCGGTCTTTAATACTGGCGCCATAGTCCAGATAGAATTTCAAATGCGCCGTTGTGGTCATATGTCCGATCGGATCTTTACTTACGGCGCGACGACTTTACTCAGACACGTTAAGCCAGGAGGGAAAGAGCGAAATCCATACAGAGATATGCCAAATGTGACCGTTGTGTCAATCCTTAACTTCAAGACGCCGCCTAAGGTTAAGGAATATCATCTCGTTGGGGGATGTCTTTACAAAAGTAAGACTTATGGTCGTTGGTTTAATAAATTAGCGATTCATAATATTCTGCTACCAGTGTTCAAGACCACTGAGCTAGATGTAAATAATCCCCTTCACCTCTGGTTGACGGCGTTAACCGCGGTTAAGGACGATACCACTCCCATGAAAATGATAGTGGAAGCGAACCCGGTTCTCAAAAGTTACTACGAGAGAGGTGAACTACCGCTCCACTAAAGTGTACCGGCTTCTTCGGAATTCGGTTAGTTTACCAGACTAAGTTACGAGAAATTGTAGCTACGTTGATTACGTGAGGACACCCTGGGTTGCCGCC
>JAISRZ010000029.1 GCA_031273455.1 Deltaproteobacteria bacterium
TTTAAATTTAAGAACTGAGATTTCTCCCGTAGCGCCCTCCATAATCGCTGTGACCACGATACTTCAGGACTTCCTCTCGACAAGGTTGAAAACGCTTTTACTGCCTTTAGAGCAGAAGCTATAAGCGCCACCCCCACCGCTTGAGGGTTTTTAACTTACTGCGACAGCGAGCAAGGGTCTGAGGCGGCAACCCAGGGTGTCCTCACGTAATCAACGTAGCTACAATTTCTCGTAACTTAGTCTGGTAAACTAACCGAATTCCGTAGAAGCCGGTACACACTATAGTGGAGCTTCCGAAGAAGCCGGTACACTTTAGTGGAGCGGTAGTTCACGAGGTTTTTATCCTGACTAACCACCGCCCGTAGGGATATTTTCCGCTCATGGGCCGTGGTTATCCCCTTCATCCACAGGTAAAGCGGATTGGTGACGTTAGAAGGGAACTCTTTAAATCGCGGCAAAAAAATGGAGTGGATCCGTGTGGCCCGGGCCGAGGCTTCCGAGGGCTTTTCGTTGACCGAGATCTCCCCGTATTCATGAAACTCTCGCCAACGCGACTTAAGCTCGGAGTCATAGACCCCAATAGAGATCAAACGGGGAAATTCTTGGGGGTCTTTGGGCTCCGGGCCGTCTGGGCCCAGGAC
Organism: Deltaproteobacteria bacterium; assembly: GCA_031273455.1. Lineage (GTDB taxonomy): Bacteria > Desulfobacterota > Desulfarculia > Adiutricales > Adiutricaceae > JAIROO01. Next base: position 642 of record JAISRZ010000029.1, read on the forward strand.
GGAGCTTAAAGCCAGCCGGGAGTACCAAAAGAGAGCGGCGGGACTTAAAGCTAAAGGGAATAATTGGGTTTCAAGAACGATCGCCTCATTAGGCGTCACCAGTTGAAGGTATTCGCCGACCATGGAATTCTTAGTGTACGAGGGGAACCTTTCTTTAGTCACCTTCAGAACGTCGCCGATCGGGGGTTGCTCAGAATTAGCCATGATGGCGTTAACCAAACTTTTGGCCGCTAAAGAGCCCGCTGGCGTAGAGGGCTCTAAAATGGCCAATAACACCGGCGGGGCCAAAGGCGAGGGGAACTCGTTAGGATCATAAGCTTTGGCCTTAGGGGCCTTGGGCTTTAAAGCCGTAATCTTAGAGCCCTTAAGTTCCAAAGGGCTGTTGATCCAGGCGGTGGTAAAAAAAGTTGTCCATATATTCTTGTCTCCCAAAAAGTAACGCTATGGTCAAGGTCTTAAATTAACGCGGTTTTTCGCGTTTTAAAAGCTTACAAAAAATTTAAATCAGATACCAGAGGGAAGACCAAAAATTTATGACAATATTTTTTAATCAAACCGCTTAATTAGCTTTATATATCATTAATTATAATATTACATTGTAAAAATGTATATATTATTGTATTTACATAATTTATTAAAGGCTAGGTCTTAGGGCCTTTGGCCACAGGGCCGCCCTTAGCCGTTCGCTAGCCGACAATAAGTGACCCATAAAGGGCCTTCAGGCGGTGGCGCTTTTCTCCAGCCAAATTATCCTTTGGCCAGCCGTGAGCCCCGGGCGGCGCTGGCTAGAAACCTCATTAGGCCAAGTCGCCAACATTTAGGCTAAGAAGCAAAGGAATTTAAGTCCTCGGACAGGGGATCCCAAAAAGAACGAGCGGGGCCAACAGATAAGGAATAACCTGGCGCGCGGTCGCGAATTGGCGGTAAATTTTCAAAAAGCCAAAAAGAGCTACGCGCCCAAAATTTAAAAAGCCCCGACTTAACGCTCTGACCAGCCCAACTCCTTTAGGCCCGCCTGGAACTCTTCTTCAGTCAGTTCGACGATCTTTAAGACCTTAGAGCGTTCCAGTTGGGTGGTGTTCAGAACTTCTAAGGTTATACGAAGTTTCTCCTTAAGCTTTGCCTCAAGCTTTGCCTCAAGCTTTCCCTCTTCATACGCCTTTTTAAGCATACCTTGCTCCCGCAAAAAGGCCATATCGCGAGCCAATTGGAGCTCTTTAAATTCCCTAGAAGCCATTACCGAGTGATACACGTCAATTACCTCCCTGATTTCCGGAACGCCTAAGGTCTTGGGCCACAGGGCCGCCCTTAGCCTACTTCTTAAGCTTAGCTAGGTTAGTCTCCCATAAGCGATAGGATTTCATAATATCCGGTCGCGAGATCACCTGTTCATGGCGGTCTACGAACTGGGCGAACCCTTGATCCGCTTGGTAGAAGTTTTTCAGATTATCATCCAGGTTAACCGCCGCCCGTAGGGATATTTTCCGGTCTTGGGCCGTGGATATCCCTTTCAGCCACAAGTGAAGCGGATTAGTATAGTCAGTTGGGAACTCTTTAAAGCGCGACAAATGAAGGAAATGCGTCCGCGTGGAGGGCCAGACTAGTTTGGGATTTTCTACACAGGCGACTTTCACGATTTGATGATAATTTTTCACCCTAGGGTCTAGAGTATCGTTATAAAGACCGATTGAGATCAACCGTGGCTCAATTAATGGGTTTTCCGGAAACTCACCACTTTCGAAGCGGATGAAACCATAAGCTATCTGAGAAAAACAAAAGAGAAATTCAACATACGCCTCGGAAGGTGGTAATTGGGCTTTAAGAACGATCACTTCTTTATCAGCCCCCCGGGCTTCTAGATATTCGAAAATAACGGACTTCCCATCTTTAGAGGGCTCTCTTTTAATATTTACGGTCAAAATGTCCGAAAGTAGCGGATCCTCATGGGAATCGGCCAAGACCGCGTTGACAAAACTTTTTATGGCCAGACCGCCTTCTTTAGCGGGAGCCAAAATCGCCGCGAACACCGGGTCGGCCAGCGGCGATAGGAAAGCCTGAGGCTCTAAAGCCTGGGATTGGGAATCCAAGGGTTTCGAAGGGTTACTTTTAGAGGTCGTTTTCATAAAACCCGCCTTTATTTTATATTTTATAAGTATAAAGCTATCCAGAAATAATGTCCAGAAAAATGTCCAAGTCAACGCGTTTTTTAAGCGTACATTAAATTTAGCGAAGATACCAGAGGGCGTCAATAAAATTTATGACGATATTTTTGAATTAAGCTAGCTTAGTTAGTTTTATGTAATTGTTAATTCTAAAATTACATTATAAAAATATATTTATTATAATATTTACATAATATATTCAACGTTAAAATTTATCTTTTTATGTAAAAATAAAATATTTAAAATTTTAAATCTATAAATAAAATATTTATTACGTTATTTATCTAATAAAAGCTAACAACAACGTATTTACTAACCCCGTCCTGGATACCCCACTTCTTTAAGTGTGGTTCTTTAAGCGAACCCCAAGACCCTTTTAACCCACCTTTTAAGACACTCTTTACTTAGGCGGGGCGGCCAGACCCTTTTTCGGTCAGGCGCGGGGTGGACAACGGTTAACGGCCCTTACGGGGTTCTTAGGTCCATCGCCGTTTTGGCCAGCCGCGAGCCCCCGGGCGGCGCTAGCTGGAAACTTCATTAGGCCAAGTTACCAATATTTAGGCTAAGAAGCGTTAGGGGAAGTCGCCCTCGTTCGCGACACCTCGTTCGCGACTGGGACTTCAAGCTCGACCATTCGACCGGGAGCGTCCATTTTAACCTCGAATAGGTCTTAAGGCCTTGGGCCACAGGGCCGCCCTTAGCCTACTTCTTAAGCTTAGCTAGGTTAGTCTCCCATAAGCGATAGGATTTCATAATACCCGGTCGCGAGATCACCCGCTCATGGCGGTCAACGAACTGGGCGAACCCTTGATCCGCTTGGTAGAAGTTTTTCAGATTATCATCCAGGTTAACCGCCGCCCGTAGGGATATTTTCCGGTCATGGGCCGTGGTTATCCCTTTCAGCCACCAGCGCAGCGGATTGGTATAGTCATCAGGTGGGAACTTTTTAAATAGCGGCAATTGAAGTAAATGCGTCCGCGTGGCGGGCCAGACTATTTGGGGATCTTCTCGATAGGCGAATTCCACGATTTGATGAAAATTTTTTACGTTAGGTCTTATAATATCGTTATAAAGACCGATTGAGATCAACCGAGGCTCAAACAATGGGTTTTCCAGAAACTCGCCACTTTCGTAGCGGATGAAATCATAATCCCGCTGAGAAAAATAAAAAAGATAGTTAAAATACGCCTCAAAAGGGGTTAATTGAGCGTTAAGAACGATCACTTCTTTATCAGCCCCCCGGGCTAATAAATATTCGAAAATAACGGACTTCCTATCTTTGGAGCGCTCTCTTTTAATCGTTACGGTCAAGATGTCCGAAAGAAGCGGATCCTCATGGGAATCGGCCAAGACCGCGTTGACAAAACTTTTTAAGGCCAGACCGCCTTCTTTAGCGGGCGCCAAAATCGCCGCGAACACCGGGACGGCCAGCGGCGATGGGAAAGCCTGAGGCTCTAAAGCCTGGGATTGGGCATCCAAGGGTTTCGAAGGGTTACTTTTAGAGGTCGTTTTCATAAAACCCGCCTTTATTTTTTATTTTATAAGTATAAAGCCATCCGGGAATAATGTCCAGAAAAATGTCCAAGTCAACGCGTTTTTTAAGCGTACATTAAACTTAGCGAAGATACCAGAGGGCGTCAATAAAATTTATGACGATATTTTTGATTTAAACTAGCTTAGTTAGCCTTAAATAACTGTTAATTATAAAATACATTATATAAATTTATTTATTATAATATTTACGTAAATTATTTAATATTAAAATTTATATTTTTATTAAAAATAATATATTTACAATTTTAAATCTATAAATAAAATATTTATTATGTTATATATCTAATAAAACTAATAATAGCGTATTTACTAACCCCGCGTCCTGGATTCCCCGCTTCTTTAAGCGTGGTTCTTTAAGCGACCCCCATGACCCTTTTAACCCACCTTTTAAGACGCTCTTTAGTCAGGCGGGGCGGCCAGACCCTTTTTCGGTCAGGCGCGGGGTGGACAACGGTTAAAGGCCCTGACGGGTTCTTAGGTCCGCCGCCGTGGGGCCAGGTGGCCCAGGAGCCAGTTGGCCTAAAAACCAGAGCCAGAGCCCCTTAGCCCCTTCCAAGAAAATGGCCCCATAACCTTTTCAAAATTTTGGCCAGCTAAGGCCAGAGTTAAGGCCATAATTAAGGCCAGGAAGTGTAGCCCTTAATAGCTTGATTGTCGCTTATATATACCGTATAATCATATCCGAAATCGAACTATACGCCTTCAAACGAAATGGTTCTGGAGGCGCTTTTATCGGCCAAAAGGCTCGAAAGGGTCATCGGCCGCTTCCTTAAAGTTAAGCCTTATCTTTGGATTTACGAGTATTTTTGGCGGGATCCTGGGAGCGGCTTAAGGGACATGACAGTGTTTTTTGGGCGTTATTTATCGCTAATAACCTCTAATTTAAAACTAACCTTCGCGGTAGGGAGACCTTAAAAATTAGGCCTCTATAGTGGGACGCGAAGAGCCTTAAAACCTTTTTTCGGTTTTCGGGAATAAGAGACTTGGTTAGAGGTTTAGCTAAAAATTTTCGGTTTTTTACGCTAAATACATAAGCTAATTAGTTAATTTTCGCCTTTTAAACTAAGAAAACGCCTCTTTCTAACCAGCCTCTTTTGGTTCAGGTTGAGGTGGCTCTTTCAAGTTGGAAGGCTAGGTAAAATCTTCGCGGCGATTAGGGCTTACCCCCTAACCCCCAGCGCCTTTTTCGCTAGCTAGCGTTGGCGCTGGCCATCTTAAACCCCAATCCGATTTTCCCGGGCCGGATTCACTAAGACGCTTTCATGAGTCAAGCACCAGACAATCCGACTTCCCCCAACCGCCCCACCCGCGCGACAATCAAATCCAAGGCCGATAAATCGTCTTCAGCTTTAAGGCTCATCTTGTCTTCGGATTTTGGCGAGCCGCATGTCTGGGAGTTCACGGGGCCTCGGGCCGTGGTCTTAGGCCGGGGCGGGGTCTCGGCGGTCAAACTGCCGGACTCCGGGGATTTTCTGGCCATCTCGCGGCACCACGCCGTGATCGAGCTGAGCCGCAACCGGGCCACCTTACGGGACTTATGCAGCTTAAACGGGACCTTTGTTAACGGCCACTTGGTCAGCCGCCGGGAAGAGGACCGGGGCCCGGGGTTCGCGGTCACGGGCTTTGGGGTCCAGGTCAAAGACGGGGATATCGTCACCTTAGCTGGGCTCTTTAACTTTCGCTTAGGCTTAGTGGACGAGTCCGCCTACGATCTGCCCGCGGCCATTTCCCCCATTGAGATTAACCCCAACTGCCCGGCCTGCGGGCGACCGCACCAGCCCATCCCCTTATCCAAGTGCGCTGACGTTTTGTGCGCCGATTGCCGGCCCAACCCTTTAGCCTCGTTAAAGCTGTTTAAAGCCGGTTTAACCCGGCGGGCTAAAAACTTAGAGCCCTTAAAGGGTTTACGCATCACTAAAACCTTAGGCCGGGGCTCGACCTCAGTGGTCTTTTTAGCCGAGCGGAAAGACACTAAGGCCAAAATGGCCTTAAAAGTCATGTCCCCAGCGGTCTCGGACAATGAGTGGGCTAGAAAGAGCTTTTTACGGGAAGTGGCCATTGGGAGGGCCCTAAAACACCCCAACGTCACTAAGCTGTATGACTTTGGCTACTATGGCGGGGCCTACTTTTACCTTATGGAGTACTGCCCAGGGGGCAATAGCGAGGAAAAGCGCCAAGCCGCGGGCGGGCGCATGGAGCCCATCGCGGCCTTAAAAATCATCCTGCCCATCTTGGACGGGCTCCATTACTTGCATAACGTGAAGTTGGCCGCGGCTAAAGTCGAGGAGCACGTCTCCCCGGAGTCCCGGGGGTTGGTCCACCGGGATTTGAAACCAGCCAACATCTTTTTGGGCGGCCCTAACGGCGATTGCCCGAAAATAGCCGATATTGGAGTCGGTAAACTGTATAACAATAGCTTAACCTACGGCTTTACCCGCACGGGCTCGGTGGCCGGGTCCCCGGCCACCATGCCGAGGCAACAAGTCATTAACTTTAAACGGGCCGGCCCGGAGGTGGACATCTGGGCCGCGGCGGCCTCTTTATATAAGCTTTTAACCGGCGAGTACCCCCGGGATTTTCCGGATAAAGAGGACCCTTGGCGGGTGGTTTTAAACACCCCGGCCAAACCCATTGGCCTAAGGCGGCCCGATCTGCCGGCCAATCTGGCTAAAGCCATTGACGAGGCCCTGGTGGACGATCCCGCCATTGTCCACCAAAAGGCCTTAAACTTAAAAACGGCTCTAATCGAGGCGGCCCGACTGGATGGCCTCATTCTGGATATCCCGGCCTCATGAGCGCCGCCGACAACAGCGCCACCTTGGGCACGGCTTATTGCCCCAAATGCCGGACCGCTTACCGTCTGTCCCCGGGCAATTTGGGCCATCGCTCCATTTGCGTTAAATGTGGCCAAAACTTCCATTTGTTGCCCATCGCCGGGGAAACGCCCACCCGCTGGCTGGACACCTCAGCGGCCTTAAACGAGTTAGCCACCCGGGTCTGGGAAAAAGGTTTAGATTTAAGGGTCGGGCAAGTCATCTTAGGGGTCTACGTGGTCCAAAACGTCTTGGGCCGGGGGGGCTTGGGCCAAGTCTTTTTAGTCCGCCATCGGGATTGGCGGAAAGAACTGGCCGTAAAACTCCCGTACCATAGCGTCATGGAGCCCCATTACTTTCAGAACTTAAAGAACGAGGCCGAGACCTGGGTGGGTTTAGGCCTTCACCCGCACGTGGTCACCTGTTACTATGTCCGGCCCTTAATGGGGGTCCCGTCCATTTTTATGGAGTACGTCTCGGGCGGGTCTTTAAAAGAGCTTTTGGAGCCTAAAGGCCAAGCCCAATTGCCGCCTTTATTCCATGGGGACGAGGTCACCCGGTCTTTACGGATCTTGGATATCGCCATCCAAGCCGGTTGGGGTTTAGAGTACGCCCACTCAAGAGGGGTCTTGCATCTGGACATTAAACCCCAGAACCTTTTGGCCGAAGAGGAGACGGGCCGGATTTTAGTGACGGATTTTGGCTTAGCTAGGGCGGCGAAAGAGACCCGCTCGCCCTCGGACAGCGCCTCCTTGTGGCCCGGGGACCAAAAGGGCGGTAGCGACAAAAGCGGCTCCAACCCCTCGGGCCCGGAAACGGCGGGGGGCTTTGGGACGCCCCAGTACATGTCCCCAGAGGGCATGGAAAAGGAGTTGCCCAGCCAAAGTTTTGACCTGTGGGCTTTGGCTCTGTCCATTTTGGAGATGTTTATCGGCCAAAGAACCTGGGAAAAGGGGAGCGCCGTGGGCGTGGCCCTAGAGCAGTTTTTAGCCGCCACCAAACCCATCACCCCGCCGCCGCCCGCGGCCATGGCTTTTTTCCGGAAGGCCTTTAGCGGCGACCCCACCAAGCGCTACCAGAACTGCGGGGAAATGGTGGCCGAGCTCCAGAAGATCTACTATGAGATCGCCGGGAAAAACTACTTTCGGCCCAAGCCCTTCGCCGTGCCCGACTCGGCGGATAACCTCAATAACCAAGCGGTCTCCATGCTGGATTTGGGCCGCCACGCCGAAGCGGAAAACCTCTGGAAAGAGGCTTTACGGGATGAGCCCAACCACGTGACCTCCTTTTTTAACCTGGCCCTCTTTCGCTACCGCCAGAACCAGCTGACCAAAGAGCTGTTTAAAGGGCAGTTAAACGATCTGGCCCGCTTGGCCGCGGGCCAAAGGATCTTTGATCTGCCCTTAATGATGGCCGGCGGTTACTTGGAAATGGGTCTGTGGCGAGAGGCTGGCCAAGCTCTCCAGAACTACAATGGCCCAGCCATGAGCCATGAGGCCCGGCGCTTAGGGGAGATCTTAGAAAAAAGCCGCCATGGCCGGGGCCAGATTGAAAGGTCCAAGTCGGCCATGTTCCACTTGTCGCGGATAAGGGAGCGCTCGGACAATGAGCTGGGGGCCAAACTTTTGGGCCCCTTACTGACCGAGGCCCGGGAACTGATGGGGAAAAACGACTGGGCCAAGGCTTTGGAGAAACTAAAGGAAGCTCGAAGGCTCCCCGGCCAGAACCAGGCCCCGGAGGTCTTAGCCTTGTGGCGGGGCTTATACAACCGCTTACAACGGGTGGATTTACGGGACATCTGGGAGGAAAAGGGTTTAACCGGGCAAACCGCGGGGGAATTAGCCGCTTTAGGGGAAAACCTTTTGGTCTTAACCAACGGCAACTTTATCTACTTTTGCCGAAACTTTAACACCCCCATGGCCGTGACCACGGAGACCAAGCTGGCCACCACCCCAGTGGCCTTAACCTTAAGCGACCAGGGGCGGATAGCCGCCACTTTAACCTCGGAAGGCCACTTGTGGCTTTTTGATCCCCAAACCGGCTCCGGGGCTGGCCAAACCCGGGCCCATAACCAAGCGGCCAAGGCCTTGGTCTTTAGCCCGGACGGTCGGCGGTTGTTCACCGCCGGGGCTGAAGGGGAGTTAAAGATGTGGGACACGGGCCATGGTTATTTAGATAAAGGCGCCCCCTTACTCGTGCGCCAGATATCCGATCGGCCGCTCATCGCTTTAACCATTTCCCCCAATGGTCGGTTACTAACCATCTTAGACGGGTTTATGGAACACCGTCTCTCCGCCGAAAAGTTAAATGGGCCCATTCGCTCTTTACCTTTGGAACTAAGTAAGGGCCCCGGGTCTTTGGATTACGGCGGGGGCCCGCCCTTTGAGGTGACCTCGTTAGCCGTGGACCCGTTTAATCGCTACTTAATCTCCGGCCATCGCGGGGGGCTAAGCTTCCACCCGTTGTTTGACACGGATTGGCAACTAGACTTAGCCGAGCTCGCGGCCCCCGTGACCGCGGCCACGGTGAGCCCAGACGCCCGTTTATGGGCGGTGGCCATGGCCGATGGGCGCCTTTTGGTGGGCTTAGCCCCCAATGGCGGTAAAGAGTCTTTTTTACCGGTTAGGCGCTTAGAAGCCGGGGGCATCAACTTTTTACGGTTCTCCCAAGATAACTCGTCCTTAGTCACCGTGGGGCAAACGGGTCTGGCCTTATGGAGCTTGGACTGGAACTTAAACGTCGCCCCCAGCCAAAACTGGGACAAAAAAGCGGAGATGATCTTAGGCAACTTTTTGACCCGCAATAGCCGAGCCCACTACTCGGAGGATCTAGCCACGGCCTTCACCGAATCTTTAGCCGTCTCCGGGTTAATCGGCTTAGATCCGCGGGGGGTCCAAAAACGCTTAAAAGACGCCATTGATAAGCGTCTCGCCGACCTTTAACCCATAAGAAAGGGGAACGCCATGTCGGAGAAGAAAAAAGACGGCCCAAAGGAAGAAGGTTTCGACCGACTGGAGTACATGCGCCAGATCCGCCGGGAGTGTCTAGAGAACCTGGATCTGCCAGTGGACACCAAACCCGATCGGGTGCTCCAGCTCGTGAAGATCAAAGAGGAAATGGCCCGGATCCGGAAAAACAGCGGGAAGAACCATTGAGCTATTGTCGGAGCGTAAAGAGGCTAGAACGGCTCTTTTAGAAGATCTATGAGGGATCCCTTAGGTCTTTTAACGGGCCAATATTCGCCGCGAATCTCCAACGATATCGAGCGATAAAACCTAAAATCCCCCTGGTTTTCTTATATGGATCCCCAAGTTTTCTTACACAAAAATCTAACCAGTTGATTTTAAACGAAAAATTTAAAAAAAAACCTTGACATTGATCTCTGAATCCGATACATTTTCCTATACGGAGGGCGGCTCAATGGCGACTGTTATTTGCCGGGAACTAAGCGGTAAAATGACCATCTTAGGCGTTGTGGCCTACAGAAGGGAGTCTGATAAAAAACCTACTTCAACTTCTGTAACTCTTGGATATATTGATAGTAAAACCCATAAACCAGTATATAACGCAAAATTTTTAGATTGGGTTTATTCAAATAATCTAGATCCAGATACTTGTTTAAAGGATTTTTTGGAACGAACAAATAAAAATATAACTATTGATTTTTCTGGGCATTTAAATAATTATCTTCCACCTACACCTTCTAGTAATAACGCGTTATACCAACAAACTAAAACAATAGACACAAAAAATAACAATACAGCGATTACTAAAGATAATATTTTACTAGATAAAGAAATTGAGTTATTTAATAAAATAAAAACATCTAAAAAATGTTTTTATGGATCAATTTATTTATTAAATTATATTTATACATCAATTGGTTTAAAAGATATATTAACTCAAATATTTTTAGATGACGCTGAAAAAATTAAAAATATTATATTTTTTAATATAATAGAACATAAACCACTAATGTACTGTAAAACATTTGTTCAAAATTATGATATACCTCTTACTCCATCTGAGTTGGCCTCCCAGCGGATCTCTGAAATATTAAATAATATTTCAGAACAAGATAGATTGCGTTTTTATAGTTTATGGTCTAAAAAGATAAATAGTAAAGAATATTTGGTATTTGATTCAACTTCTATTTCTTCATATTATAAAACACTTGTAAAAAGCGTATTTGGGTATAATACGCAGCGCGAAAAGTTAAAACAAGTCAATTTATGTTTTATTTTTGATGAAGAAACCGGGTTACCAGCTTTTTCAACAGTTTATAACGGTAGCTTGCCTGATGTGACTACATTAGTTCAGACAATAACAGAACGCAATATTGCGCAACATTATAACCTTAAATTAGTTTTAGATAGAGGTTTTTATAGCAAAAGAAATGTAGATTTTCTAGTATTTTCCCCACATAAGACGGATTTTATAATGGGTCTACCTGCGACAACTTCGCTCTATAATTCATTAATTAATGAGCATTTACATATATTAGATAATTATAATTACGCTTTTAAGCACAATGGTGATACAATATTTGCGGCAACTAAAAAAATAATGTGGCAAAATAAATATTTAACTGCATATATATACGTTGATCCAACTAAAAATGATAACAATAGAAATATAGTAGCTAATGAAATTCTTATGATGTATGAAAACGCATGTAAGGATCCTCAAAACTATGTTGATGACCCTGATTATAGTTTTGCGTTGAAATTCAGACGGTCTTCAAAACAAAAAGGCGGTTATATTGTAAAAATAAATAATGATGCCTATAAGGCATTTTGTTCACAAGAAGGATGGTTAATTTTACTATCTAATTATGTAAAAAATCCTAAAGAAATATTAGAAATTTATCAGAATCGTGATGTTGTTTATGATGTTGTTGATAAAGCGTTCGATATCCTAAAACATTTTCAAAATAAAAATAGAACTTATGTTCAAAGCGATGATATATATGAAAGTTATGTATTTATTGGATTTTTATCAATGATAATGATTTCAGTAATCCATAAAACAATGAAAGAACATAGTATATACAAAAATAGAACTATGGACGAGTTTTTAGACGAATTATCTGCTATTAAAGCGTTAATTTTAGATCAAAAATACATTATCGACCCTTTAACGAAACTTACAAAGCAATATTTTGATTATTTTAATTGTCCTTATCCCATTTCAGGTTAAACCATATTTATTAAAGAAATAATTTATTTTTTATATCATTATAAATATTTTTCTGAATTATAGGTCATTTAGCCTTTGGATGGCGGAAGACTTTTACCCGTTAAGCTCCAGACTATAAAACCCGCTTAAAGGCCCTAAAAAGCCCCATAGCCTAACGTTTGGTCTTCAGACTATTTTTCCATAGCTCCGCCTAAAGCTCGGTCACGGGCCTTTAAGCCCTGTTTTTGGGGCTAGAGGGAAGGGGCCCCTACTTTAGATCCCCTAAACCTTAGGAGCCCTAAGGAGTGTCCCCTCTTGAGAGGTCAGCTTCTTAATCACTATTGTTTTGATTCTAATTCGCTAAAAAAATATACATTTAATTCATATCAATTTATATATTTAAAACTTAAAACAACTAGGAAATTAAAAGCGCCAATCGTCTGAGACCCCATAAGCCCCACCCATAAACGCCATCATAAGGCACGGCCACGTTGACGCGGATATAATCCGCGCCTATTAGCTGTTCTCTTTAGCCTCTTAAGCCCCCTAAACACCCTTTAAACTCCCGCCGATTAACGAGGACTGGAGAAATTATAAAGCCGTTTTTCCCGCTTAAAAAGATTTAAATTGTTGGATTTAATTAGACAAGACGCGTTAAACGCGATATAATATAACAAAGGAGCCCAGGATTTACGGATAGGTCGCGCCCTAGGCGCAAACTAGGTTCCGATAGGATTTTACTCTTTAATTTTAGGACCTTTTCCTTGGCGCTTTACCATTAGCCTAAAATTGTTCTTGAAGGAGGATATTTGAATGGAGAAGAAGGATTCAACCGATCCCATCGCCGTCAAAAATGACGCGGTCGCAAGAAGATTACGTCTTGGCGCGACCGATTTCGCCAATATCCGTCAAAACGGCAATTTTTACGCCGACAAGACTAAGTTTTTGTATGAGATCGCTTTACTACCTGACCCGTTTTTCCTCGCCCGGCCCCGCCGATTCGGGAAAACTCTTCTGCTTAATACCCTTCAGTGTATCCTAGAGGGCCGCCGTCATCTGTTCAAGGGGCTTTGGATTGACCAATCGGACTACGACTGGCAGCCTTACCCGATTATTAGGCTGGATATGACCCAAGCCGTTGGAGATGACGTGGCGACCATGGAGAGGCGCTTGTCCAGCATGTTGGTAGGCTTGGCCAACACAGAGGGCGTAACGCTGGAGAAGAAAATATCCGCCGATATGCTGACAGACCTCGTAATCGACCTCCACCTGAAATCCGGCCAAAGGGTGGCCACTCTCATAGACAAGTTCTTGGCCGATAACGAGGGCCTAGAATTTGAGGAGACCATACCCGTTGATACGCTCTTAAGTCTCGTGAGGCGCCTCCGGGCGACTGGCCCAAAGGTGGCCGCTTCCTTAGACGAGCTCTTGGCCGGTAGCGAGGACTTAAAACCTGGGAAGACAATACCCACCGATACGTTCTTGAGTCTTATAAAGTTCATCAAGAAGGAAGCCCGCCAAAAGGTGGCCATTCTCATTGATGAGTACGACGCGCCTATTGTCAGGCACATAGAGGACCCGCC
>JAISRZ010000032.1 GCA_031273455.1 Deltaproteobacteria bacterium
GTCCACGTCCATTTTAACATCGAACCGGCAGAACTTCTCGCCGTATATTTCAGGAGGCATTTCTGGATTGGTTATTCGGAACTCGGAAATTGACTTTGAAGGAATGTCAAGAGCGCCCGCGATGATATCCTTCAGTCGTTCTGGCAACCGCAAAAATACCATCTTAAAAAGGATATCGTCTGTGAGCTTATGGTCAAGATCAGTCATGACAGTTTTTACCTCATAGTTTAAAATTAGCGCTTTTAAGCCAGAAATACAATATTCCGACCTGCGGTTAGCGGTTTTAAATTCGCGATAAGGACCCCCACAGCGGGTCCACCAGTTTGAGAGGATATATATATTTTAATACAACTCAATTAGATCGAATTAAATGTTAAAAATAAATTACAATATTTAATAATTTTTTATAATACATATTTAGATATACTAATATAGCATTTATAGTAATGTTATCATGATTACTGAAATTAAATAATTTTTTTAATAATGTTTAATCTAAACGCTTTATATTTTTTTCTAAAATGATATAATTTCAAATTTATGGAATGGAACTTTATATCAAGACTACTGAACAAAGTCATTGTGAAGATGTTCTCTTTGATTCCGGACCTTTGGGTTGAGAAAATTCTTAGTAACGCTTTTTTGGTTCTTAAACAGGGTGGGGGGAAGTCAATTCCTCCCTAAAATGAACCAAAACTTTTCATTATCTAGTCGGCGGCCATAAAAAGGACGGCCAGTCACATTGGGCGGTCAGTCACAGCGCCGGATGAAATCAGAGACATCCTGATTTCTGGTTGGAAGTGGAAAATCCTTTTGGCACTGAGTATAGTTCACTCACCCAACATTGCTCACTGACCCAACATTGTTCACTGACCCAACATAGGGCCAGCGCAGCCTAATACAAAAAACAAAGCGGTTAATATAAAAAATAGTTGAAATCCCTGGCGTTTTAACATTTGACCTTCCTTCCCTAGCTGGAGCTAACTGTTTTTAAAGTTCTAACGCCAGAGTTACCTTGACCTCGCTTATGACCTTCTATTTCATATACCGAAGGCCTATAAACTTTGTCAAGACAATCCGCCCCAGGGCCAAAGCGAAGCGGTAGCCATAATAGGCGGATTATTACCTCGGTGGGTAATTATTATAATCCATAAATAAATGATTTATAAAATAAACTTCGTTTTTTATATTAAATAATAATGAGTATCGTGGTTAATTCATTTGAAACGCTAAAATAAATAGAATAATATTGAAAAAAAACATTAATTATGTCTGGCGTTTAGATTATGAATGTTGCGTAATATTCATATGACCAAGACAACTCCTCCAATAACGACCCTTAAGAGGCCCACCCCGTTAATCATAAAGCGGCTGGTTACTCAACTTACAAGAGCGATCCTAGTCATATAGCGACCGCCCTCTGTTTAGCCTATCCACCGCTTATTTTTAGACGGCTCGTTAGTTGATATGGCCGCAGTCTTCAGGGCGTTCTCCCAAGCTGGAGGTGATTTGGCTGATTAACGCCTTAATTACGAGACAGTCACGCTTTATTCAAAGGTCAAGATAACTTGACAAAGGTATCTTTATAGTTAACGAGATTCGTTTTGTCAAAAAAGACGATAAGTCTGTCCTACAGTATAACCCTTTTATAAGCGTCTCGAATATTCCGCTTGACGCTATAAAGACGTGGTCACTGGCGGCGGAAGTTAACCCTGGGGCGCTAAGCGAATAGTGGGCCAATTTGACCAAGCCCAAAGTTTTTTAAAAGTTTTTTTACGGCGTTTGTCCGGTTGGCCTAACTTAGCCCTATTGACCGTTTGACCGATCTTAGGCTAATATTCCCGGTCAATACGCCCCTTAGCCTCTAAGGACGCTAACTAGCCCTTTAGAGCGCCCAAAAATTTAGCCCTTTTCCTAACTGGCCGTTTGGTGGGCCTATTCTTAGGGCCTTTCGAGGTTATCGTATGATCAACATGGAGCCGGTGATTGGCCTAGAAATCCACGCCCAGCTGAATACCCGGACCAAGCTCTTCTGCTCGTGCCCAGTGGGCCAAAAAGCCGAGCCCAACGCCCATATCTGCGAAATCTGCGCTGGTCAGCCCGGGGCTTTGCCGCGTTTAAACGAAAAGGCCGTGGAGTTGGCGGCCCGGGCCGTGGTGGCTTTAGGGGGAACAGTCAACGCTTTTTCCTTATTTTCCCGGAAAAACTATTTTTACCCGGATCTCCCCAATGGCTTTCAGACCTCCCAGCTCGATCCCCCGGTGGGCTCGGGCGGTGGCTTAAACTTAGCCTTGGCCGATGGCTCGGAAAAGTTTATCCGCTTAAATCGGGTCCATATGGAGGATGACGCCGGTAAATGCGTCCATGACGAGAAAAGGGACCGGACTTTAGTCGATCTTAACCGGGCCGGGACCCCCTTAATCGAGATCGTCACCGAGCCGGATCTCTCCTCCAGCCGCGAGGCCATGGACTTTTTAAAACAGCTCCGCGGTCTTCTCACCCAGTTGGAAGTAACTCGTGGCCGACTAGAGGAAGGGGAGTTTCGCTGCGACGTCAATATTTCCTTAAAACCCGTGGGGAGCGAAACCTTAGGCGTTCGGACCGAGATCAAAAACCTCAATTCCTTTCGGTATGTGGGCCAAGCCATTGATTTTGAGATCCGGCGACAAACCGCCTTATACGCGGCGGGTTACGCCATTGAGCAACAAACGCTCCACTTTGACCATCTTAAAGCTGAGACCCGGCCCTTAAGGTCCAAAGAGGAAGCTCACGATTATCGGTACTTTCCCCAACCGGATCTGCCGCCAGTCACGGTTAGCCCCGAAACGGTCGCGGCCATTAAAGAGACGCTCCCGCCCTCTTTGGAGTCGGTTAAGGAAAAGCTCATCGCCTCTGGGTTAACTTTGGAGATCGTTAATAACCTAACCGCCACCCCCGGGGCCTTGGACTATTTCCTGGCCGCTTTAAAGGCCCATAATGACCCCAAAAGGCTAGGGACGCTCATGGCCGAGCTCTTTTTGCCGACCATTAGATCCAAAGGCTTAGCCCCGAGCGAGGCTAAGCTTACGCCTCCTAAGCTCGGCCAGTTGGCCCAGCTTTTAGCCGAGGGGAAGCTCGGGAAAAGGGCCGCTTACGAGATGTTTGGGGAACTATTCGCGTCCGGGGAAGATCCTTTGACCTTAGCCGGGGCCAAGGGTTTAACCTTAGTCTCGGACGCGGGGCCCTTACTGGAGTGGGCCAAAGAAATCGTGGCCGCCAACCCCGAGGAGACCAAGCTCTACTTAGGGGGCCGGAAAAAGATCCTCTCCTTTTTGGTGGGCCAAGTCATGCGCCGAAGCCAAGGGGCCGCGGATCCGAAAAAAGCGGCCCAAGCTTTAGAGACGGTCTTAGGGGCCTTAAGCCAATAACCAGCCCTAAAAGCTTTGGCCCGAAAAAGCTAAGTTACGGCTCCTCACCGCTTGTTTTTTTTAATCGCCTTAAGGCTCATAGCTAGACTACGCTTACGCTTAGCAAAAGCTAACCGTTATAGGCCTTAAGGTTCGAGGGTGACCATGACCATTAACCAAGACACGGCCTTAGCCGTGGCCCGTTTAGCCCGCTTGGATCCGAGCTTGGATCCCGTGGCTTTAGATAAACTGACCCAAGACTTCGGGCGGATAGTTAGCTACATGGATATCTTAGCCGAGGTGGACACAACCGGGGTGACCCCCATGTATTCCCCCATGCTGGAGCCCTTAGGCCCCCGACCGGATGAGCCCAAAGAGCCTGACCCCCAAAAGGCCGAGGCCTTGTTGGCCGCGGCCCCGGAGCGCTCGGGCCGGTTCTTTTGCGTCCCCCGGGTGGTTTAAAGGATTAGGGTCATCGCTGGTTTGGCCCCTATCCCCTTTAATCTCGCTTGGACGCCTAATCTCCTTTAACCAACAAACTTTACGCCCTAGCTGACGAGGTCCCCGATAAATTGTCCGAACTGTGGCGGCTTAATCTAGCCGAAGCCTTAATAGGCCTAAAAAAAGGCGATTTTACGGCCCAGGAGCTGACCCAAGCTTCGCTCGACCGTTTAAAGGCGGTCGAGCCGAAGGTCAAGGCCTGCCTCGCCGTCTTGGAGGAGATGGCCCTGGCCCAAGCCCAAGCTTTGGATAAGGCTGGGTTTGACGCGACCGCCCCCTTATGGGGTTTACCGGTCACGGTCAAAGACGTCTTCTGCCTTAAGGGGGCCCCCACCACCGCTGGCTCTAAGGAACTCAAGGGGTTTCACAGCGTTTTTGAGGCCACGGTGGTCCAACGGCTTAGAAAGGCCGGGGCCATTATCATCGCCAAAACCAACTGCGATGAGTTCGCCATGGGTTCCTCCACCGAGTTCTCGGCTTTTGGGCCGACCAAAAACCCTTGGGATCTCACCCGGATCCCGGGCGGCTCCAGTGGCGGGGCCGCCGCCGCCGTGGTCGCTGGGGAGGGCTTGGGGGCTTTGGGCACGGACACGGGCGGCTCCATTCGCCAACCCGCCGGGCTTTGCGGTTGCGTGGGTTTAAAGCCCACCTACGGGCGGATCTCCCGCTATGGGGTGGTGGCTTACGGTAGCTCCTTGGATCAACCCGGGCCTTTGGCCATGACCGTGAAAGACTGCGGTCGGTTGTTGGCGGCGGTGGCTGGCCCAGACGAGTATGACTCCACGGTTTCCAAAATCCCTTTAGGTGACTTTGTTAACCCTAAGCCCCTGAAACCCACCGAGCTAACCTTAGGTTTACCGACCGAGCTTTGGCCTAACGATCTGCAGCCGGAGGTGGCTAAGGTCTTAACCGAGGCCAAAAGCCTTTTGGAGAAAGCTGGGGTGAAGTTGGTTAAACTGGATTTACCCAGCTTAAAGTACGCGGTGGCCACCTATTACATCTTGGCCACCGCCGAGGCCAGCACTAACCTGGCCCGGTACGATGGGGTCCGCTATGGTTTACGCCAGGAAGGGGCCGTGGACTTAGACGAGCTCTACGCCAAAACCCGCGAGTTGGGCTTAGGCCCAGAGGTCCGGCGGCGGATACTTTTAGGCACCTTTGTCCTGTCCAGCGGTTATTACGAGGCTTACTACAAAAAAGCGGCCCAGATAAGGCGCTTGATCTTCGCGGATATCCAAAAGGCCTTAACTGCCTGCGATTTTCTCTTGTCGCCGGTCTCCAGCTTATCGGCCTGGCCCTTAGGCTCCTTTTTAGACGACCCTTTAACCGTCTACCAAATGGATCTCATGACTTTGCCCCTTAACCTGTACGGCGGCCCAGGGCTAACCTTAGGGGCGGGTTTGGGGGCGGATAACCTCCCGGTGGGGGCCCAATTGTGGGGTCGGCCCTTTGACGAGGAGCGGTTATTGGCCGCTGGGGCGACCTTAGAAAGCCTGTGGCCCCCTTTGGGTCGACCGACCCTTTAACCCCGGCCAACTGGACCCTAGCCCCTTATTAATAGGTGGCTTAGAAGGCTCGGAAAAAAAATCCGCCCTAAACCGAAAAAACCGGTTGCGAAATAATCGTGACTAGTATATTGTTTCTTTGTTTCCTTTCTTAGTGTAAAAACGGCGTTAACTTTTCCTGTAGGAGAAGACGATTCAATATAGAATTGTTTAGCTCTTTACCAATAATTGTATATATTTTTAGACCGATTGTTTTTTGTTTAGGTTTATCATTACCCCTATTGACTAAACGCGTGTTTTGACTCCTTTTCGGTTAGGGGCCCAACCGCGCTTTAGAGGTTAAGTTGGCGGGTCAGGCTTAACCGCTAGGCCCTCTAGGCCATATGGCTAACCTAGGGTGAATTACGGCCATAGACCCCCCATTGGGGGAGGCGAAAAGTAGTTCCTTTGTCCCTTGTCCCTTTTAGAGCTTTTAGGCTAGCGGACGAGCTTAAATTCCGGCCCTTATGGGCTAACTTAAGGGTCGCCTTTGGATAAAAGGACATTTCGCTCTTGAACGATTGTCTAAGGAGATCGCCATGACCACAGATGATCTCATCGCCCAAATCGCCCTGGACACCGGCCTAACTAAGGCCGAGGTCCAGAAAGTCATAACCAGCCTCAGCGACTCGATCGTCAAAGCCGTAAAAAATGACGTCCGTCTGTCCTTATCCGGACTGGGCGTCTTTGCGGTCGCCAAGAGGCCGAAGCGTGGCGGCCGTAACCCCCGGACGGGCGCGCCTTTGACCATATAGAATTGTTTAGCTTTTTACCAATAATTGTATATATTTTTAGACTGATTGTTTTTTGTTTAGGTTTATCATTACCCCTATTAACTAGACGCGAGTTTTGACTCCTTTTAGGTTAGGGGCTTAGCCTCGCTTTAGAGGTTAAGTTAGGGGGGTAAGGCCTTTTAACCGGATGCGGCCTTTTTAGTTTTTTAAAGGCCACCTATCGTCAACCCCATAGACCATATGGCCAATCCTTAGACCACCCTAGGGAAAATTACGGCCATAGACCCCATTTGGGGACGCGGCGGTTGTCCCTGAGACCCTTTTTTGAGTCTCAGGCTTTCCGGCTAGCGGACTAGCTCAAATTCCGTCCCTAAGGGGCCAACCTCATGGTCGCCTGGCGGATAAGAAATAAAGGGGACATTTTGTTCTCTAACAATTGTCAAGGAGATCTCCATGACCAAAGCCGAGCTCATTACCCAAGTCGCCTCGGACACCGGCCTGACCAAGGCCGACGCCCAAAAAGCCGTAACCAGCCTCATCAACTCGGTCGTCAAAGCCCTAAGGAAAGACGGCCGTCTGCCCCTGTACGGACTGGGTGTCTTTGAGGTCGTGAAGAGGCCTAAGCGCAAAGGCCGTAACCCCCGCACGGGCGAGCCTCTGACCATCAAAGCCCACAAGGCCATCAAGTTTAAGCCGGCTAAGCAGCTAAAGGACAGCGTCAATAACGGTAAATAAGCCCCCTAAGTTTAGGGCTTCAACCGTTTTGACCCCTTCGGGCTAAGTTAACCGCCTCCCCTAAGGCGATCCTTGGCCAACCTGGACTAAACTCGGTGACTTGGCTTTGACCATGACGGGACTATGAAGGGACCATGACGGGACAATGAGCCCGGTTAAAGCCTCTAACTAATAATCAGCCGTTTTCGGCCGCCTTAACCTTTCGCCTGGCTAAGCGCTTAAATCTATAGACCTCCGGTCAGCCCCTTTTTGGCGGCTGGCCGGAGGTTTTTCTTTCCAAGGTTTAGGGGGCGAATTTTTAACCGCCGCTTTTTAGGGAATAAGCCAGATTTTTCCCCCTAACCCGGCCCAAAGAAGCCTCTTAAAGCCCCAAAAAGGGGGTTTAAACGGGCGATTAGGGGTTATCCCTAGTTACCCCCTATTACCCCCATAATTAATTTTCCACCCAAGGCCCATTGCTACCCGAAAACCTTGCCTTGGGCCTAGGGCTTAGGGGGTTTCCGGGCGAAAAACTGGAAGACCGGGTTAACCAGCTGGAGTTACCAGTAAAGTTAGCTAGAGGGAGGCTTAGAAGATGGTCGGGCGAAATTGGCGCTTAGAAGCTCTGGGCCTAAGCGGCCCACGGGTTGGCTTAGAAGCTAGAGGCGCTAAGGGCTTAGAGGCTGGCTGGGGCGAAAGGGGAAATGACGCTAAACCAGACGGGGGTAAGGCCAAACCCTAAGGTTTTAAACGTGGCGGGTCTAGACTCGCCTTTCTGGACCCAAAAAAACTCGCTAGATTTAGGGAAACCCCTAAGGCCGGAAATGGCCCCTTAGGCTTAAGGTCAGGTTTTTAGGTTATTAAAGGGCGGTTAAAAGGGTTGGACCGGGCGTTAGGGCGGTCAAAAGGTCTATAAGTCTATAGATCTATAAATCTATAGATCTATAGTTCTATAGATCTAGGGCCTTAAAAGCCTGGGGGAGCTTCCGCTCCAGGGGCCCTGGCCAGATCCCGGTTTCCAAAAACTCCCCAAAGCTTAAAGCGTACCGATCGGTCATGCCCGCGATAAAGTCCGCCGCGGCTTGATACCGGTCGTTATCGGCTAACTCCATTTCCAAAAACCCCAGTAAAGAGTCGTCCGTTAAAAGCCGGTGGTGAATGAGCTTTATGACTTCCTCGCCTTTAGCCAATTCCGCGTTCAGCTCGGGATGGGAGTAGACCCGCCGCCGTAAAAACACCCTTAACCGGGCCATGGCCTCTTCCATGTCCTTAGAAAAGGCCAAGGTTAAGCTTTGGGGCGTGGCCCTGGAGTTAGCGCATAGATCGCTCACCATGGCCCTAATCCGGGTGGAGGCGCGGGGGCCAAAGACTTGGCTAATGTCCGGGGGGATATCTTGGGGGGCCACTAGCTCGGCCCGTAAGGCGTCAGCCAAGTCGTGGGCTAAGTAGGCGATGATGTCGGCCACCCTAACCAGCTGCCCTTCCAAGGTCAAAGGGCTTTCCGGCCCCGCCGCGAAGATGGGCCCTTGGCCTTTAGAGTGGCGTAAAATCCCGTCCTTAACGCCTAAGGTGAGGTTAAGGCCCTGGCCTTTGGCCAGCTTTTCCACCAAGCGTAAACTGTGTCTCTGGTGGGCGAACCCCTTAGGGCTTAACCGGTCTAAGGTCCTTTCCCCGGCGTGGCCAAAGGGCGTATGGCCTAAATCATGGCCCAAAGCGATGGCTTCGGTCAGATCCTCGTTTAAACGGAAACAACGGGCTAATGCGCGGGCTATCTGACTGACTTCTAAAGTGTGGGTTAAACGGGTGCGATGATGATCGCCCAAAGTCGCGATAAAGACTTGGGTTTTATGGGCCAAACGCCGAAAAGGCCGACAATGTATGAGCCGATCCCGATCCCTTTGGAAGGCCCCTCGAAAGGGGCATTTTTCCTCGGGTTTCTCCCTAACCCCATAAACCGCGCTTTTGGCGGCGTAAGGGGCTAAATGACCTTCCAACTCCTCATCGCCAAGACCAAAAGGAAAAAGGCTCTTAGGAGAGGATTTCACTAATTTTCTGTTTTAGCTCGTCCAACTCAAAGCTTTTAACCACGTAATGATCCGCGGCTATGGACTTCATGTCGTCTTTAAAAGTGTCGTAAGCCGAACACAAGATGACGGGCAGATCGTAGTACTTGTTGCGGATGTCCTGCAAAAGGTCCAGACCGTTGTAGTCCACCATCTTAATGTCCAAGACCACTAGGTCGGGCTTTTCCGCCTCAATGCGCTCAATTAACCCGGCCCCGTCTTCCGCCGTGATAACCGAGTAACCTTCCTCAGTCAGCTCTTCGGTGTACAAAAGGCGGATATGGGCCTCATCATCAACCACCAAAATTTTTCTGGGCATCTGTCGTCCTATCGGCGGCTTGAGCCAGCCTTGGGTTAAAAAGAAGGCGGGCGAACCCTAACCTTATCGGAAAAGAATAGCATACAGGACCGGAAAAATACAGATCCCCCCATTTCGGTCTTATTCCGCCCTTATGGCTCCTCAAAACTCATTTTATCGCCCTATAGCTCCCGTTTTCAAGGGTTACCCCAGTTTTTAACCGGAGCCTAAGCCCCTAAACCAACGGCCATTAAGTTTATTAAGACTCAATTAAAGGATCCCCGGAAAAGGCTTGGGTCAAAAGCTCCAGTTGTTTAGCGACCTTTTCCTCCCGGTTAATGGCCGCCCGAAAGGCCGCGGCCCCCGGAAGATCCCGCACGTACCACATTAAAACCGTCCGAAGTAAAAAGGCCGCCCTTGGCCCTATTTCCGCTTCCAGGAAGGTCGCGTGTCGATAGGCCGCGGCCATTTTTTCCTCCCGGCTAGGGGGCGTTGGCTCTAACCCGGCTAAAACCTCTAAGCAATCCCGAAAAAGCCACGGTCGGCCCCGAGCGGCCCGGCCAATCATGATCCCCTTGACTCCAGTGGACTTTAATAACCGCGCCGCGTCATAAGCGGTGGTCACGTCCCCGGAGCCAATGACCGGGAGAGCGACGCTTTGGGCGAAGTGAGCGATCTTGGCCCAATCAGCCTCCCCAGTGAACCCCTGGACCCCATAACGGCCATGGAGGGTGATGGCCTTAACCCCGACCGCCTCTAACCGGGGGGCTAACTCTTGAACCCCCGGCCAACCCGGGGCCCAAGCCAGCCGGGTTTTAACGGTCACCGGGATCTTCACGGCCTGAACCGTCCGCTTAGCGATGGCCACGGCTAAATCCAGGTCCTTTAAGAGGGCCACCCCATGGCCGCTATGAACCACCTTTTTGGCCGGGCAGCCAAAGTTTAGATCAATGATGTCCGCCCCCTGGTCCGCGGCCACTTGGGCGGCTAAAGCCAAGCGCTCGGGCTCCCGGCCAAAGAGCTGGACGCAAAAAGGTTTTTCAATCGTTGGGTCAGTCTTTAATAACCCTAAGGTCTTCGACCCCCGAAAGGATAAGGCCACTGAGCTGACCATCTCGGACACGGTCAGCCCAGCCCCATAGGCCAAGGCTAAGCGCCGAAAGGGCCAGTTGGTCAAACCCGCCATGGGGGCCAGAATAAAGGGGGAGGATAAGACCCAAGGCCCGATCGTTAAACTGGCGGTTAAACTCGGTTTTAAGCTCGGGGTCGCCCCCGAGCTGAACGATTGGGCCCAACTATTATTAGAAAAAACCATCAGCTTTAGCGGATGAGTAGCTCATGGGGCTGGTTGAGGTCCAAGACCGGGGTTTTAAAAACCAACCGCCCACTCCCCAAGGAATACCAGCCGCTGGGCTGCTCCACCAGATCCCGCTCCCGGTTGACCCTTTTGTAGTCCACCCCGTCTAAGGCGGCGGTGCCATAGTTGCTCACGCCCACAAACTCCACGATAAAGCCTTTTTCCCGGTTGCGGCCCGGGATATCGCCTTCCTGGGCGTTAATGGTTAGCCGCGTGGGCCCCCCGGGGGCGCTCGGGCTAGGGGGGGTTAGAATCAGGCGAATGATGGCTTTTTCCGGTTTGTTGTCTTTATCTTGGCGCCGGTAGTTATTGTCCACCCCATTGTCATCGTACAGATCAAAATAAGAGACCTCCGAGCCTGGAAAGGCCAAAACTTGGATATAATCCTTTAACTCCGGGGCGTCCGGCGTGGTGGGCACCACGGCCCCAGCCCGCAAAAGGATCGGGGCCACCGAGATCCCGGCCATCTTGCAGTGGAGCTTAATTTCGCCGGTCTCCTCTTGGAAGATGACGTTCCGCCGATAAAAATCGTACCACTGGCCCGCTGGGAGAGTGAAATTGACGTTCTCCTCGCTCATGACTAGCCCAGCGGCTAAAAGAATATGCGGCCCAATCATGGCCACGGTGGCTCTTTCCCGGACCAAAGTCTCCTGGGGGAAGTGGTAAAAGAGCGGGGCCACGATGGGATCCCCCTTGACGTAAGCCTCGTAGGCCAAAGAGTAAACATAAGGGAAAAACTTAGCCCGAATACGTAAGTTAAAGTTGAGCCAAGGCTCTTTTAAAAAGGCCCGCGGAACCAATAAAGGGTAGCTAATGAGCGAGTTGCGGGCTAACCAAGAGGCGTAGTTGGGGTTAAATTGAGCTAGATCAAAGGAGCTTAACATGGGAAAAGCGTCCGGGGTGAAGTAATCAATCCCGGATAAGCTTAAGTTGGCTCTGGCTACGCCCTCGCTAATGGGAAAGGGGATGTTGGGGTCTAAGTAGTAAAAACCCGCCCCCAATCGCCCCTGACCGCCTAAACCCGAGCGGGTCAGCATAAAGAGCCGGGGCTCCGGGGCCGGGGGTTTTAAGCTTCTAACGGCCTGGGCCCCGGAGATAAAGCCCTCCATCCACCGAAAACTAAACCGGTTGGCCCAAGCGTAATGGGAATGGTCCGTCCCCCGCCCCAGCTCCCCCCGGTAAAAGGCCTGGGCCGAGTAACTTTCCGGCTCCCCGCCCAGCAAAAAAAAGCTAGTCACCCCAGATTCCAGGACCGGGTTACGATAGGTGTTATGGTAATAATTGCTGGCCGCGGTGGAAGTGAAGTCAACTAGACCGCTCTCATCGCCCCGGTGCTTTAAGTTTAAAATCGGGCCTTGAAAGAAACCGACTCTGACCAGATAGTTTTGCTGAGCCAAATCCTCATAGGCCAGACCGTTTTTTTTAACGTACGGCGTTTCCACCGCCATAAAGTCAAAGCCCGACTTTTTGGCCGCTGACACGATGGCCTCGTCCCCGTCCAAATCCCGGATCAAAACCCCAGTGATCCCAAAAGGCAGGGTCTCTTCCCGTAAATTCTGGAAATAAGTTTCCCAAGACTGGTTGGTTAAAAAGGTCCGATCCACCACGTAGGGCGAAAAAATAGTCTTGGGGGGCAAAGGCGGGCGCCCGACTATACTTAAGTAAGTCTTTCTCACCGAGGCCAGGCTATCCCCGAGGAGGACGAAAAACTCCAAAGACCCATTAGGATCCATGGGCCCCGCTAACCCCACGGTCCAGGGCGTGGGGGTTAAATCCCAGATCAAAGGTTTAGTCTCATTGACAAACAAAGCCGCGCATTCATCCCCTTGGCCCATGGCGAAAAGAATGGGGGCTTGTAACCCGGCGGTCCGCCCATCAGCCGGGTTAATCACCTTATTGCCGGAAGGCCCGCCCACGAGGACAACTTGGCCAATTAGGCTGGGGCTGGCCCCCATGAGGCTAAAATCCGCCCCCAAACCCATGGCGTGGGTGTACCTAGAGCCATGAATGACCAACCCAGACAATAAGTTGTCCGGGTTATAAGGCGAAAAGGAGAAAACCCTCTGGCCCGCCTTAAACACGGTGACCACGGGATTGCCGGGGTTATCCTCGAATTCAACCTGGGAGTCGCTGACCTGGCCATAAGAGGTCCACTGGCTAGGCGGGGTTAACATAATGGAGCTAACGGGTTTTAAGAGTTTAGCCTTATCGGAGGGAGAGACGCTGGAGAGGCGAAAACGCCAGATATTGGGTTTGACCTTCTCGTACTCTAAATAATAAGCGCCAAAGGGCTTGGCCTCGGGAGCCCCAAAGGCCGGACTGGCCCCTATAAGGCCCACCAAGAGAAAAAGGGCTAAACGCCCCCAGGCGATATATTTAACCATAAGGCGCCTCGTTAAAGACAATGGCCTTGGTCGTCAAAAGGCCCTATCTAGAGCTTATTTACGACCAAGGCGGTTAAGGCGGCCAAAACCTTTTAGGCCTTTAGCGGCCAGGAAAAGATTTTAGCGGTTGTACTCGCGCACGGCCCTGGCCATCTCTCTTTTGGAGTCAGCCTCTTTCAGAGAATGGCGCTTGTCATGGAGTTTTTTACCTCTAGCCAAGGCGATTTCCACCTTGGCCAGGCCGTTTTTAAAGTAAAGACGCAAAGGAACCAGACTAAAACCCTTCTCCAAAGTTTTGCCAATCAAACGCTTGACTTCTTGCTTATGGAGTAAGAGCTTTCGTCTCCTTAACGGTTCGTGGTTGCCGAAGTAAGCCTGCGGGTAGGGAGTGATGTTCGCCCCTATAAGGTAAGGCTCCCCCTGGATGATCCGGGCGTAGGCGTCAACTAAGCTACCCTTGCCTAGACGTAGGCTTTTAACTTCCGTGCCGGTCAAAATTAGACCCGCCTCGAAACGGTCACCCAGCTCATACTCAAAGTGGGCTTTTTTGTTCTGGCAGATCATTTTGACGTTTTTAGGGGCTTCTGTTTTCATGGGACCTAACTCACTTTTGGCGGTCAAATTAGGTTTTTCCCGGTTTTGAGCCGCGAAAAACAGTAAAAAAGCCAGGCTTTTCTGGTGATTATAGACCTTTAAAGGCCTTTATTCAAACTTTCGCTCGGCCCTCAGCCCCTAACTTTAGATGATTAAATGGGTCCCTTCTTGCCCCCCAAAACGCCTTAAAAATTAAATAAAATAACCTATTTATTTAGGTCAATATATGTTATTTAATAACTCTATAAGCAATTAAATGGATTTTTAGAAGATATTTTTTAGAATAAAATTTTGAAGTTGATTAAAGAGTAATGAGTAAAATAAAAATCAGTCCTTTAAAAACGCTAAACATAGGCGCTAACGGGCGGAGAGCCTTAGTCTAAAATCCGACCGCGACCGCAAAGCCACCCACCCCTTTAAAAATTTTTCTTGCCCACTAGACCCTAAGCTAGTATAATAAGCGGATCACATATGGCTTTTTAAGCCGGTCTTTGTGGGGATGTAGCTCAGTTTGGGAGAGCGCGGCGTTCGCAATGCCGAGGCCAGGGGTTCGAACCCCCTCATCTCCACCACCCCTTATTCCAAAGAAGTTCGGTAAAGGCCAAAAACCCTGTAAAATCAAGGCTTTTGGCTTTTTTCTTGTCCAAGGCGATCCGCTAAAATCCCTTAAAATCCGTAACTTCTGGGGGTATTTTTGGGGGTATCGAAACAGTGACGAAAGTTGATACCCCCCAAGGCTGACAACCCCGGGCCAGCTCTAGCCCGTAAGATCGCTGTCAGCGGCGGATTCACGCCTCAATTACGAGACAATCAAGCTTTACGCCAAAGTTAAGATAACTGGACAAAGGTAACTTCATAGTTGATAAGATCCGCTTTGTCAAAAAAGACGCCAAAACGGCTATTCAGCGCGACCTGTTTATAACCATCTCGAATATTCCTCGTAAGGCTTATGAATACGCGGTCAATGGTCGTTTCAGCTGTTGTATGGACACTTGACGGATATCGGTCAAAGTTGATAAAGACAGCGGTATTTCGAATGATTGGGCCAGGGAGAATGGTTAACCCAGAGGTATATATTAGATCTTATCTTGCGGCTCATCACAGTTAGTTTGAAAAAAATTGAGATAGTGAAAGGGCTACTGAAGCTTGAATCTGAATGAGTCACTTTAGCGACCCCGAGTTGGGCGAGTCGGTCTCCAGTTGAGAGCGTCACCGATTGGCGAGCCGGGCGCGAGATTATGGGTAGTTATCCAATTCGCGTAGACGAGATTACGGGAATCTATCTAATAATCTTCACCCTTCAGCTAAAAAATTAAGATTTTTTCAGCTTGGCGAGTTCTTTAAGGCTGAGACCGCAAATTTCAGAAATTTGGTCAACTGTTTAAGCTCTTAAGGCCAAACGATTCTTAGCTATCTGGGCAATCCTCTGGTTCAACTCGGCAATCTGGTTCATCATCTGGTTTATCTCGACAACATTATTCTCCTTGACTTCAGCCCAGTTTTTAGCCGTGACTTTAACCAAGACTTCAGCCGTGACTTCAGCCGTGACTTGGGTAATCAATTCATTTCGCGCCATCACAGCGAAGCGCATATCAATTAGGTCCATATCGTTCACAACCTGACTGATTCTTTTCATCTCAGCATCTAATGTTTTATGTGAATTTTGGTACATTTCATTAATCTCCTTATATTTAGATTTTAATTACTCAATTTTTTAACTGCATTAATCAGAATAAGCAATATATATACATTAAAATTGATTGAATCTAAGTTAAATCGTCAATAAGTATACCTAAAACTACACTATTTTGTGTGATTAAACTGTAGTTACGTCAAGAAAGTCGTTAAAGAACTCTCCCCCCTGAAAAACGGAAACTGCTGGTGTTAATTATTCAGAAACTTGAGATTTTGATTAAGACGATCAGCGTACTTATTTACAATTTCAATCTTTTTATCTATACTATCAATCGCTTATTCATAAAATTTACAGTTTTCAACTTTAATTCGATCAAATTCTCTTAGACTGAAAACAGAACTTCAAAATACCAACCGTAAGCGCTGGGGAGACAGGCTACCTAGGCCTAAAAAAGTGGAAAATCGCGAGAAGCGTTTTTTAATCTGGGAGAACTCAACCGATTGGGGAGACGTATATAAGATTATTGGAATCTATCAATAATCTCCACCCTTCAGTTAAAAAATTAAGATTTTTTCAGCTTCGCGAGTTCTTCAGGACTGAGACCGCAAATTTTAGAAATTTGGTCAACTGTTAAAGAGCCTAAGTCCAAAAGCTTCTTAGCCATCTGAGCCGTCTTCCGGTTCATCTTCTGGTTCATCTCGGCCATCTTCTGGTTCATCTTCTGGTTCATCTCGGCCATCTTCAGCTTCATCTCGGCATCCTTCTCCTCCGAGACTTCAGCCCTGACTTGGGCAATCAATTCATTTTTCGCCATCACAGCGAGGCGCAAATCGATTAGGGCCATATCATCCATAACCTGTCTGATTCTTTCCGCTTCTGTATCTAATATTTTATGCAAATTTTGATCCACTTCATTAATCTCCTTATATTTAGCTTTTAATTGCTCAATTTTTTGTCCGTATTTTTTAGAATGAGCGATATATATATACATTAAAATCGATTCAATTGCAGACAAATCTTCAATAGGTTTATCCAAAAGTGGTTCGATTTTAGGCAATTCAACTATAGTTATGTTAAGAGAGTCGCTAAACTGCTCTCCCCCTGGAAAACGGAAATTGGCGGTGTTAATCATTTGTAAGCTAGGATTTTGCTTAAGACGATCAGCGTAGTTATTTAAAATTTTAATGTTTTGATCTAAATTATCAATTGTTTGTTTATCAAATTGACTATTTTGATTTTTTATCAGCTCAACTGTATTTATAATATCAGAAATAGATGTATTAAAATTAGTTTTATCTTCAAAAAGAATAAAGTTGCAAATATCTATTAAGTAAGATTTACATACATTTTGATAATAAGCGTATCTATTCACGGCTTTTTAAGCCGGTAACAATGACCTGGCGGCTGACCAAAGGGCGAGACTACCCCTCAGACCGCTAAAACGCCGTTTTTTAGCGGATCTCGTCAAACCTGAGGGAGAGGCGGGAGAATGTTAGAAGTCTTCCGGCGGGCGCCTCTTCCCTTGGCCCCAGGATACATCATATGGCCGGACGTGGACAATCTGTCCTGGTCAGTCAATGAAGTTCCTGGCTTGGGGCTTGAGTAGCTCTGAGACCCTTTCGGGCAGGCTCCAGACTCTCGTTTTTGAGATCCTGGAGCCACCTCAAGTGGCTTAAGGCACTTTCCGCTTCGTTTGGATGGAGGGATTATTCTAGGGTGGTGTTTCAGGTGTCTTCCGGCCTTAGCCGGTTGATTGGGCTCTTTAGTAGGAGCGGCGGAATCAGAGGTGGTCTTTGGGGCCTCCTTATGGGTGGTCTCAGCGTTCAGCGGGATAATCCGAGGCTTGTCGCTGATCACTTTTTCCTTCCTCTTCATATTAGATGAGGAAACTTTTTTGGGCTTGGCCTTCGGCTGTTTGTTGGTGTCAGAGGTCGAAGGTTTTGACCAAAATTTAGGCTTACGCTTACGAATACGCCTTGGCTTATGTTTAAGCTTTTCTATTGATTTAGGCGACTTTGGCTCTGGTTGGGGCTTCTCTTCTGAAGTGGCAGATTCCGGCTTTGTGCTTACTGGCGAGGTCTCAGCCTGGCCATCATGTTTCTCGTTTACAGGCTGGGTTTCGGTCTTAGCGGAAGCCTTAGTGGTTCCTAATGGTTGAGCCGATTCTTGTTTGGCTTTCTCACTTTTGGCCAGAGCTTTGGCGATGGCTTTTAGCTCTTTCCTCTCTTGCTTGGCCTGTTCTATGTATTTCGCTTCAACTGGTTGACCTATATTGAGTAGGGAAGGTGGATCTTTACCTTCAAACATATTGGCAATAGCTTCGGTGAAAAATGCTTCAATGTCAACACCCAGTAGTTTCGCGGTCTCTCTGATGGTCCAAAGGACTTCACAAGCATGGTTTCCATTTATTCCTTTGGAGCCATAACTTATCTTTCTCTCTAAAACCAGAGGTCTGACACCCCTCTCGGCGCGATTATTGGAAGGCTCCACGTCCGGGTTTTTGAGGAATTCAAAGTAGTATGAAGGGTAATCCGTAAATCTTTTCTTGATTCCTCGGCTTTTCCCGTAGGATTCTGGAGCGTTAACACATAACTCGGTTAGTGTCTCTTCTAACGCCTTGAGGCGTTCGAAATACATCAAGGCGTCGGGACTGCTATCATGAAGCGCCTTCTTCCAAAGTTTATTGAGTTCAAGTATTTCATTGACGTACTGTTCACCATTTTTACCGAACTCACTGACTTCCTTGTTCGTAACATAGTCGGAGCAACGTTTAAAATCTCTACTCAAGTGTACGAGGCATAGTTGAATCAGCGCATTTATATGGCTTTTAGCGTACGAAATGTAGGGCCCATAACAGTCACATATAAACGTTCCATTATAGTCATCTCCTAGGACGGAAGAAAGATTAGAACCCTCTCTTGTCCCGATTTTAAAGGCGGCTATTTTGGAGCCAATAAAAGCCCAGGAGTATAGCTGTTTATCAGCGCATTTAAAGACTGTCTCGTCTATATTGAGAATTTTCTCATATTTGACGTTATCCAGTAACTGAAAGTAGAGTCCCCTAAGATATGCGGTGGTATCTATTATCAACTTGGATATATAGCTGACGGAGACCTCAAGCCCATATTCCGTTTTTAAAAATAACTGAATTTTTCCTAGGGGCATGAGGTAGAGGTTTTTCATCAAAATAATCTTGACAATGAACGAGGGCGATAACATACGTCCCCTACGAATGTCAGGGGCAACTGGGGCATAGTGGACTTTTCCACATTTCGGGCATTTATAGCCCCAAGTTTTGTTAAATATTTTTATGATTTGGGCCGGGATAATGTCAAATTGACATTGAGTCTTGTCCAAGTTGGGGTCTCTTTGGAGTTGGGATCCACATTTACGACAGAGACTCTCGTTGTCACCTAGCTTGTGGTCACGGACTTCGTCAGCCTCATTTTCAGAGAAAAGCTTCCGAAAATGTGGGGCGTGACCCTTTTTCCCGCCACGACGCTTCTTTTCGCGTGGATTGTTGGGGTCCTCTCCGTCCTTGGCATGTTTCTTGCCGGACTTAGAGATGTCTTTAGATGGACTTATGCCAGAGTTGGAGCTATCGGCTCGAGGCTTTCCAAGTTCGAGCTTTAATTCTTCGATACTCTTTTCGAGGCTCGAGATTGTGGCTCTAGAAGTGAGCTTTTCCAACAGCAGTTCGGATTGGAGTTTGGTGATTTCGCGCTTGAGCTGTTCAATTATTTGGGACAGGTCCTCAGTTGGCCTATTTGAGGTGACACTTCCTCCCATGATATCGAAAGAGGGGTCTTTACCCCTGCTGGATTCGCTAAAAAGGCTGAACTGGCGCCACTGGTCATTCTCATTTCGTAATAAAGCGTTCTTAATTTTTAGTTCTCGAACGGTATTCAGGTATTCATCCCGTTCTTCCTCTAAACATTTGATTTTAGAGCGAAGCTCTCTCTCTTCGCTGGATTCAGGCTTAGGATCAGTGGAAAGGACCCTAGCCGTCCGATCTGTTGGGGGGATATGAGAGAAAAAGCCACCACATGGCGAGCTTGATTGGGTAAGAACGTCACTTTTAGGGTCTGTTAAAATTTTAGCCTGGCTATTTAGTGGTCCCATACTTCAATGGTACAACTATTAAGCCCAAAAATCTATAGTTATTTTAATATTTTATGCTCAGAAACGATCTCAGCTTATCAAATCTACTAATAGAGGGATCAGATGATGAAAATTCAGGACAGAATGACTTTCTTAGCCAAAATGGATTGGGGGCCTAAAGATCCAGGCTACCCCCCAGGCTACCCCCCAGAGGAACGGCCAAAACCCGTGAATAGATACTAATAAGCATCGGAACGTTTCCCATCTGTTCCAGTATGTCCAGTAGAATGAACACGACTGGCGAATATTACATCGCGGTTTCGTAATCCTTTGTAGTCGTTTAATTTGCTGTCTCCTTGTTGGGGAAACGCGCGCATCTCAATTATTATATTTTCACCATTATTTAGTTTGCAATGAATATCAAGATGAATAACTTCTGTAATACTGTAAGGATCAAAAATTTCAGTATTTTTTAATTGTAAATTCATTTTATTGTTGATGTAGTTAAATATATCATCTTTATCTTCATATTCAACTTCAATCGACTGTATATTCAGATGAGGAAATATACTAGTAATCAAAAAAAACAAAAATCCATAGCTATTTTTATCATTTAATAAAATTTTAAAGACAACATCATTGTATACCGGGAAGACCCCGCGATCGGATTTTACTTTTACTCTCTTTTTTGATCGGTCGTGAAGAGTCACTGCGCTTACCTCTACTTATTTTTTCATTATATAAAAGTTTTTCTAAAAAATCAAAGGAAAACCCAGCGATTCTAATTTTGGAGCCAAAACAATTTTTACCGGTGGCCAGGGCGCTTGGCAATGGCCCTAAAAGTGGCCAAACTCGCGGAAGGGACCGGTGGATCCGTAGATTGCCGCGCGAAGTGTCCCCCGCCGCCACTAGAACCGATGGCGCGCTTAAAGCCAAATTCTAAGACCTCAAGCGGACATCGGGGATATAAGAGGTCGATCGTGGCTATCGCCCCCAAAATACTTAGAGTTTTTGCCCATAAAGGATGGTTTCAACCTCGGCCAGACGAATAAACTGGCTTATATGTTTCACTGGAAACGCGTTTTAAGGAGTGGAACTAACCTTACGTCCAAGAGCTTTTCCCTATTTTAAACATTGACACCTTTGGGGGCATTGGCTAAAATAGCCTCACAAATTTCGGAAAAGAGCGTCAACCGTTTTTTCCCTAAACTCGCGTGGTTTGGGAATAGATCGCTTTAATCATCGCTTTTTCATGGCTGATTGGAAACCTATAGGCCGTGAACCACTAGTGGTTCACGGCTTTTTTTTTACTTATTACTAAAACGGTAACCGAAACTACCAAAACTGTTATCTGGGCCCTGAAAAGCCCTGGCCGCCCTAGCCAAAGGATAATCCCATGAAACTTTTCGCTTGGCCTATATGGGCCTTCTTGATTCTGGCCCTCTCGTCTCCAGCCTTAGCTGAGCCCGAGCCCCTTAAACTTGGACGCAACCAAGGCTCCCAGCAGACTTTGCCTATTTTAGGCCTTAAGGAGAAGTACTTTGAGAAAGAAGGCTTGGACGTGGAGCTTATCTTTTTCCTTAGCACTTCCGATGGCATTAACGCTTTAAACTCGGGAAAAATCGACGTGGGCCTTTCCTTTGGGACCGGATCGCCTTTAACCTTCGCCGCGGAAGGGGCCCCCATCGTCATCTTTGGCGGGAACTTAGCTGGTGGGCACCCCATCATCGTTAAACCGGAACTGGCCAGTCAAATTAAATCCATTAACGACTTTAAAGGGAAAAGCGTAGGGACCCCGAGGATATACACTGCGGACGTGGTTTTTAGGGGGGCCGCCCACAAAGCCGGCTTGGTCGCGGGCAAAGATTACGAGTTAATTGAGTTCCGGCGGCCCATCGATGTTTTAGAGGCCGTTAAAAGCGGCAAAGTCGATATCGGGATCGCCACCAATGGGGTCATGAGCGGCATCGTGGACTCCGGTTTAGCCATCCCCCTATGGAGTAACGATCTTTTCGCCTTTCACCCTTGCTGCCGCCTTATAACCACTAAAGACACCTTAGAAAAAAGGCGACCAGAGCTCGTTAAGCTTCTTAAAGGGCTTTTACAAGCGGAAAGAGATTTCTACAAAAACCCGGAAATCGGCGTACAAGCTAATATGGATGACCTAAAAATTGACGAGAAACTGGCTCGGCTCATGACCTTGGATCCCCACATTCAATTGGAGGTGGACCCCAACACCAAAGGGGTCGTCACGATGTGGGACTACATGCTGGAAAGCGGCTACATTAAGTCCAACGCCAATCCCAAGTCCTTCATTGACGTCACCTTGTACAAAGAAGCTTTAGATAGCCTAAAAGCGACCGAGCCCCAAGAACCCTATTGGAGCGAACTGGAAACCCGCTTTAAGGAATGGAACTAGCCTTAGATCCAAAAGCTTTTCACTTGTCAACGCTTAGGGCCTTGGATTTTAGGTCTTTGCCCTTTTAAGGCCTTAAGCCATAAATATTTTACGCCATTTTTAGCCCGGTCGCGTTGGCGCGGCCCTAGCCCGACTGGAACCATTAGGAGAGTTACCATGAAACGTCTTGGTCAATGTCTTATCTATACCCTAACAATTGGCCTAATTACCCTTATAGCCGCCCCGTCTTTCGCCGAAGAGCCCCTTAAGCTAGGCCGCAATCAGGGTGGGACCCAAACGCTTCCCGTCCTGGCCATTAAAGACAAATTCTTCCAAAAAGAAGGTTTAGACGTTGAGTTAGTCTTATTTTTAGGGACTTCCGATGGGATTAACGCTTTAAACGCCGGTAAAATTGACGTGGGCCTTTCCTTTGGGACGGGGTCCCCCTTAACCTTCGCCGCCGAGGGAGCCCCCATTGTCATCATCGCCGGGAACTTAGCCGGGGGTCACCCCATTATAACCAAACCGGAAAACGCCTCCAAGTACAAATCCGTTAATGACTTTAAAGGCAAAATCGTGGGCACCCCCAGATTGTACACGGCGGACGTTGTCTTTCGGGGGGCGGTCCATCGAGCGGGATTGGTTCCAGGCCGGGATTTTGAGCTCATTGAGTTTCGGCGGACCATTGACGTTTTAGAAGCCGTTAAAAGCGGGAAAATCGATGTGGGCATTGGCTCAAGTTCCATTACCGCCGGGGCTTTGGAAGCTGGGTTAGCCATCCCCTTATGGAGTAACGACCTTTTCGCCTACCATCCTTGCTGCCGCATCATAACCACCAAAGACGTCTTGGCCAAAAGGCGACCGGATCTCGTCAAGCTTATTAAAGGCCTCCTATTAGCGGAAAAGGCTTTTAACAACGACCCGGAAAGCGGCGTCATCGCTAATATGGAGGATATGCAAATCGATGAGAAGCTATCCCGGACCCTCACTTTAGATCCCCATATCCAATTGGCCGTGGACCCCAACACCAAAGGCGTATTAACTATGTGGGATTACATGAAAGAGAGTAAATACATTACTTCCGACGCTGATCCCAAGTCCTTTATCGACACCTCTCTTTACAAAGAAGCCTTGGACGATCTGAAAAAAGAAAATCCCAATGACGAGTTTTGGACCAAGCTAGAGACCCGTTTTAAGGAATGGAACTAGTGACTTCGCCATATATCGCCGTTAATGGCGTGACTTTTCGCTACGGCCCGGAGCAGACCATCCTCGACAATATCACCCTTAATATTGAAAAGGGAGAGTTTGTCTCGGTCATTGGCCCTTCTGGTTGCGGGAAAAGCACGCTATTGCGGCTTTTGGCCGGGCTCATTAAACCAGTGGCCGGGAGCGTTACGGTGTCTTCCCAACCGGTCACTGGCCCAGGGCTGGATCGGGCGGTGGTCTTCCAAGATTACAGCCTCTTTCCTTGGATGACCTGCCAAGAAAATATCGTCTTAGCCTTGGAGCGAGCTGGTTTAGGGAAGACCAAAACCGAAAGGCGGGAGATCGCTTTGGGGTTTTTGTCCTTAGTCGGTCTAGCCCTGGATGGGAATAAACTCCCCGGGGAGCTTTCCGGGGGGATGCGCCAAAGAACGGCCATAGCCAGGGCTTTAGCCATTAACGCCCCGACTTTGCTCATGGATGAGCCTTTTGGGGCTTTAGACGAGATTACTAGGGCTAGGCAACAGGATCTTTTGCTGGAGCTCTGGCAGGGCGGTCAAGGGGAAAAAGAGGCTGGAAAAACGGTCTTCTTCGTGACCCACGACGTGGAAGAGGCCATTATTCTAGGGGACCGGGTCATTGTCATGGGCTCCCAACCCGGGCGGGTGGTTAAAGATTTAGCCGTGACCCTCCCGAGGCCCCGGACCCGGATGACTTCCATCCAGCATAAAAACTTCCCAAGTTTAAGGGATTACCTTTTAACCGAGCTTAACCTCGTGGTGGACGAAAGACTAGCGCCCCCCATTGAGGCTGGGGCGGCCATCTGACCGTGGCCCCTTTTCGCCCCAAAAGCCTTAATTTAGAGCTTAGCCTTGTAAATTAAAGACCTTAAAGTGAAAAAACCATGAGTTCCTCTGACGACAAAAGTCGGCTGTTTGGCTTATTTAGCTCCCTATTCATAATCCTCTTTTTGTTTGGGGTTTACGGCCTTATAACCGATGTCCTAAGAATACCCAACGCCGTCCTTTTCCCGGGCTGGGGGAAGATCATCCCAGCCTTTGGGGTCTCCATTCAACAGCTTTTAAACGGCTTGGCCAGTTCTTTAGGCCTTTTGGTCCCAGCGGTCGTCTCTTCGGTTCTAGTGGGGGTCACGGCCGGGATTTTTATTGGGTTAAGGCCTAAAGTCGAGGCCGTTCTTTTGCCCTTTATCCGGGCCGTTAACCCTTTGCCCTCGACCATGCTCATTCCTTACGCCATCGCGGTCATGCCCACCTTCTGGTTGTCTTCGTTCATTATCATTTTTATCGGCGTTCTCTGGCCGGTTTTGGTCAACACCTTACACGGGGTGGCCATGCTAGAGCCCAGGTGGATCGATAACGCCAAGTGCCTCAATTTAACGGGCCGACGGTTGGTCTTTAAAGTCGTTCTACCCGGGGCCATGCCCCAAATATTCGCCGGAATAAACGCCGGTTTAATCCGTAGTTTTCTCCTCTTAACCGTGGCCGAGATGATCGGCGCTAAAGCGGGTCTAGGCTTTTTTGTGCAGTACTACGCTGACTTCGCCAAATACGACCGGGTCATCGCCGGCATGATCTGGCTCTCTTTAGTGGTGGTGGTCATTATGACCTTAGTTGATCTGGTCAAAAGCCGGGTCCTTTACTGGACCAAAAAACGCTAACCCCTTTGAAAGAAGATTTTATGCCTAAATACAATGAGGAACTCACCAAGAAGGTTAAAAGACGGGCCAAATACTTAGGCGCGAGCCTAGTGGGGATCGCTTCCGCCGACATCTTAAACGAGGCTTTGGAGGAGGATTTTCGGCCTGAGGACGTTTTGCCTGGCTGCCGCTCGGTGGTGGTGGTCAGTCTCCATATCCCGGACGGGGCTTTGGAAATCATGCGTCGCGGCGTCTCCAACTACAGCTACAACCTTTTTGGCTACGCCTACTTAAACCGGGAACTGGATTTTTTGGCTTACCGGCTCTCCAACTTTATTGAGGACCAAGGGTACGCTACCGTGCCCATCCCCGGTCGGAACTGCTCCATAGGGGCCCGTAAACCCAGTTACGGGATGCTCTCCTTTCGCCACGCCGCCGTAGCCGCGGGGCTAGCCTCCTTTGGCTTAAGCGGTCTAGCTTTAACCCCCCAGTACGGTAGTCGCCAGCGGTTTTTAGGGCTCCCCACCACCGCCCCTCTAACCCCCGCGGAAACCATCATGACCCCGGATAAGGTCTGCGATGGTTGCTTAGAGTGCGTGGCCCACTGCCCAGCCCAAGCTTTGGAGATTAAACCGCCCCATGTCTGTAAAATAGGCGATGTCTCCTTTAACTTCGCCAGGGCCATTCCCTCCAAGTGCCGGATCATGGCCTCGGGCCTTAGCCCGAAAGTCTGGCCAGGGGCTAAATTTAACCCCAAGGTCGAAGTCCCGGTCATTCCCGAGCCCACCGCCGAGGAAGTGTACCACCAGTTATGGACTCAAAGGGACGCTCGGTTAAGGGTTTTAGAGCACTCCGAAGCCACCTTTGGGGCCACCAACTGCGGTCGCTGTATGGCTTTCTGCTCCGCTGGGCACGAGGCCATGAAAAAGCGTCTGAAAGACTCGGAAAAAACCTCTGGCTACGCGGACGATAACGTTTTAGCCCATGATGGGCGGATTAAACCCTTAATCCCGAAGCCCAAAGAGCTAGGTCGCCGCTTATTGGGCTTATCCTAATCTTGTCGCCAATAAAGCCTTAAAGCTTTAAGTTAAACTAGCCCTAGGTTTAGCCGCCTAGGGCTTAACTTTATGGCTTAACCTAGCGCGTAACTAAGGGCTAAACCACCGGCCCCCTTATGGACAACTTTGGGAGTTACGCTTCGCTTGTTCAACTAATGAAAAATTCGTTGGATAGACCTTAAAACTGGTCAAGAGCCAAAATTTACCAGACTTAGCCAAATTTAACTAAAACTCTATCTCGGCCATATACAACCACTCCAACGGATATGACGCGCCCCTTGTTTTGGTATTTTTCCGCCTGGAGGGTATCGGCCAACTGATTAAGGGCTTCTAGGGCCTTCTTTTCCATAATCTGGAGTATATCAGCGGTTAAAGGAGACTTTTTAGTCTTCTTAGTTCCTTTATTATCCTCGGCAGCCGGTATAAATTTTATCTCGACAACAGCGAATTGATTATTGGGTAAAATAATATCAATATCTGACCGACCTTCTGAACTCATGGCTTCAGAAATGACCATTAGCTTTAGCCCATCGAAAAAAGTCTGGAATACGGTATGGAATAAAAATTCTCCCAGTTTAAGGGCGTATCCCCACTGTTTTTGGAATTCCGCGGGTTCTGGATAAGCGATTCTGGCCAGTTGACAATGAAGGATTTCCGCCAGTTTAACAGCGTCTTTGGAAATGATGGCGTTAATGAGCTGAGAACGACAAATGTCTCTTTCCCCATTATCAATTAATAAAGGGAAGAGATTATTGAAAAGATCAATTTTATAGGATTCTAAAACCTCATTATTTGGAATTTTTAAAGAATAAAAAGTTTTAACATTAAATGATATAGAACCATCAGATCCAACAATTTCATCAGCTGTAACAGTAATTTCACTGATAGTAAGGTAGCCAGTCTGAAAGAGAACCGACACCGGCCTAAGATCTCCTATTTCTGTTTTGTCAATAATCTTAGCCGACAATTTCTCCCAATTACCCGGAAGGAACGCGGTAGGATTATTAGAAATACAGTGTTCCAAAAAAAGAGGTGGACCAGAGTCTATCCAATAGTTACCTAACATTTTATCGGAAAAACAGTTGTTAATTGAGTAAGGATTTAAAATTTTAGTCTTACCATCCCAACTATAACCATTATACTTACTCAAAATAGAATTAAATAAAATTTTTTTATCTTTAATCTTATTAAGACCATCAATCTTGCTTAAAACGAATAAAAAATCATCAAATAAAGGCGAAAAATTATCTTCAAACTCTTTTAATGTGTACCCACAGATTCCAGCGAACATAGGCCAATGAGTAATGTCTTTGAGATTATTAAGAGCCGAGTGGATAGCGGTTTTAGCGAGTTTTGAAATACCGGTGACAAAGACGAAGCGCAGGAATTTTTCGGAGTTT
Source organism: Deltaproteobacteria bacterium (assembly GCA_031273455.1). Lineage (GTDB taxonomy): Bacteria > Desulfobacterota > Desulfarculia > Adiutricales > Adiutricaceae > JAIROO01. The sequence goes on from JAISRZ010000032.1 coordinate 27,032, forward strand.
TTTAGGCTGATATAAAAGTTCCGAAGAGTTTCTCTTATTTCTTTAGCCAGTTCAGGCTTATCAATATGATCCAAAATGGGCTTGTCATACTCATCAATGAGAACTACGACACGCCGCCCTTCATTTTTAGCGCTGAGATCCATAATGAGCCACTCCATGGCCTCAGCGGGAATTTGGCTCTTTATAGTCAAGCCTAATTCAGTGGCGACTCGCGTTAGATGGGAGACAATGGACCGCTTAAGCTCGTCTATATCGCTGGCGCTCCTAGCCATATTCAATCGAATGACGGGCGCTGGTTGAAAGTCATAGCCCTTAGAATAAATATTAAGGCCCCGAAAAAGTTCACTGTTTCCCCGGAAAAGATGTTCCAAAGTGTCCACGAACATGGTCTTGCCGAATCTTCGGGGACGGGCTAGAAACCAATATTTAAACTCATTATTTGATATTAAACTATTGATATAATCAGTTTTATCAATATATAAAAATCCTTCAGTTCTGATTTCATCGAAAGTACTATATCCAGTAGGCAATTTAATTTGTTCAGAACACATTTTTTAATTCCTACAAGTAAAAAAATAAAAATACGCAAGTAACGCGTAATTGGAATATTTACTTGACCATCTTCCTAATGGCCAATGGCTGACAAATTGTCCGCTGTCACTACAGCTACCAGTTTGTACCACATCCTCTTAAGAAAAAGTAAAAAAATTATTTTTTTTCTTTGGCTATTAGGGTTAAACTTTCGCTTCCTAAAATAGTATACTTATATTCAGAGTCAAAATCAACCCTACCAGAATGAGGGGCGTCTTTAAAATTTCCCGATTAGGTTAACCTTTTAACGGAGTCTGACGCGGTCCAGCCGTCCAGCCATATTCTTTTGACATAGCCGCGTTTTGACGGTATAACGGTGTTTAACGATATTGATTGAACCTAACGAGAAAACCTCGCCTAAGTTTCTGGAACGCCTTGACGCCGCGGGCCAAGAACCTTTTCAGGGCTAAGCCTTAAAGTTAAAAATTCTAGTCCGATAAGTAAAAATCCTTTTTTTATCAACCCAGAGCGAATCGCGGGGGTCCGCATGGCCATAACAATCACCAAAGAATATGACAGTGGTTGGGGCTCATTCACCTACGAAAACGGTGTCCTTAGGAAAGATTATGACCATAACTGGGGCTCATACACCTATGAACATCGGGTGTTAAAGAAGGATTATGACCATAACTGGGGCTCGTTCACCTACGAACAAAGGATCCTTAAGAAGGATTATGACCATAATTTTGGCTCGTTCACCTATGAAAATGGGGTCCTAAAAAAGGATTATGACCATAACTGGGGCTCCTACACCTATGATGGCCAGTACTTCAAAAAAGAGTACGACCACAACTGGGGAACTATAGTGACTAGCGATGAAGTTCCCATTCCCATCTTAATGCTGGTCTGCGGGCTTTTGGATTAAAGCTAACCCTTAAGTAAAGCTGGCCTTAAGCGGTCCAACTTAAAGCCGCCCTTTCGGAGCTAATTAAGCGGGCCAGGTTTTATTAGATTTTGGTTGACCGTAAGGGGCTTATCGCGCAAAGCCTTTTCGCTTAAGGCCTTAAGGCTATTAAACCGGGGTTAAAGAGCCATCTTTCTTTCAGCTCCAGGCTCTAACCTCAGGTTTTAGCCCTAGGCCTTAATCAGACCTTAAACTAGAGGCGACCGCGTTCCTTAAGACGGTTTTGGTCTTTAAAAGTCTAAAACCAGCTCACCCGGCCAAACGCTGGCCAATAGCGAAGGCCTTTTCCAGTTCCAAAGGAAAGACTTCCTCCCGCCGTCGCCGCTTAGCCGCGGAATCCCACATGTCCGTGTCATAAGCCGAATAATCGTCAAACTGTAGCGTATCGCAAGATAAAAGAACCTCACAAGGCGCGAACAGTCTTTCCATCAAGGATTTGGTCACTTTAATAACCGCTCCAGTCCCGGAAGGCTCCAACAAGTCCTCGCTTATGTTCATGGCGTAAACTAAGGCCACCCCTTTCTTCTTGGGGGACAATGGGCCTTTAATCTTAGAGTACAAGATGTACTGAAAGCCTAACCGTTCCAAAAAAGCCCGGGCGAAAGCCGACTCAGTGGAAAGATATATGGGGCTCCCAATGACTAAAGCCTCGGCCTCATGGGCTTTTTCGAGAATGGGCGTCAGTTCGTCTTTGACGGCGCAACGACCGTAGGATGAGCCCCCAATCTTTTTGCAAGCGAAGCAACTAAGGCAGCCGGTGTAGCGATAATCCTTAAGATGAATAAGCTCGGTGGTCGCCCCTTTGGACGCGGCCCCGGCCAGGGCCCACTCCAGTAATAGCCCGGTGTTGTGTTTTTTCCTGGGGCTACCGTTAATCGCCAATACTTTCATTAGTTTCCCTTCCTTTCGCCGCCTAGCTTAAGGCCAACTATCCCCTAACCGTATTTCCGCGTCTGTTCTTTAGATCCAGTAGCCTTACGCCAAGCCGCCCTAAACTACGCCGCCTTAAACCAGCCCCGTTAAGATGCCTTAGGCCTTAACGCTCTTAGGTTAGATTATTATTCTGTCAAGCGACGCTTAAGATTATAAGATCTAGGCCGCCATAAAGCCACCAACCGTTAACCACCAACCGTTAACCGTTAACCATCGTTAGGCCTTCTAACCGCTACCCTTTAATCCCCTAAAACCTTCAGCCGCGCGGTTTCCCGCCCGTTTTATTAAGCGATCCTCGGATTTATCCTTTAAGGCGGATAAATTAGCTTAATTATTGGCTAATATCAGTGTTTTTAGGTTTGAAAAACGATCTCCAACGGGTTATTATTAGCCAGCGCCAACCCTAAAATCATTTGTTTTTGTCGTCTTGATATCTTCCGGCTTTCCCCTTGACCACGCGCCTATGGGGGATCTATTTATGAGGGCCAACACATGAAAATCGGTCAGTTTCTGGTCAGTCTGTTTTTAAGCTTATTCTTAGCGGTCACGCTTTGCCCCTTTCTTTTAGCGGCCAGCCCTAAAGAGACCCCGCGCCCGGTGACTAAAGTCTCTGGCGGTCTCGTTAAAGGGGTTAAGGAGGGCGATCTCTACGTCTATAGAGGCCTACCCTACGCCAAACCCCCGGTGGGGGATCTAAGGTTCGCTCCCCCAGAGGACGCCGAGCCCTGGGCGAGCGAGCTGGATGGCTCCCAGTTCGGTTACCAGTGTTATCAGTATCCCGGTTTAGGGGTCAAGGATTACTTTTCCGAGGACTGCCTGACCTTAAACGTTTGGACCCCCGCGAAACCCCAGGACAACTCCAAGCTTCCGGTCTATGTGTTCATCCACGGGGGCGGCTTTTCCTCGGGGGCTGGCTCTTTGCCCTTGTACGACCCCACTAGCTTCGCCAAAAATGGCGTGGTCGCGGTGACCATTAATTATCGGCTCGGGGCTTTGGGGTTCTACGCCTCCCGGGAGACCTTAAGGGTCTATGGCACCACGGGCAACTGGGGGATATTGGACCAGATAAAGGCTTTGGAGTGGGTTAGGGACAATATCGCCGCCTTTGGCGGGGATCCAACTAAGGTGACCATTGGCGGCGAGTCCGCCGGGAGTTTTAGCGTCTCGGCTTTAACTTTAAGCCCCTTAGCCAAAGGACTCTTTCGGGGGGCCATCATGGAAAGCGGCTCCATTCTCTCCTTACCCGAGCTTTCCTACTACGCCCGGGCCGATCTGGAAAAGTCCATCACTGTCTCTAAGGTTATCTCCGACATCTTCGAGGTTGAGGACAACCCCAATGGTTTAAAGCGCTTACGGGAGGCGGACCCAGAGACCATGGTTAACTTGGTCTATTTCACCCTCGACCAATCGGCGGCCCCCATCTTCTTAACGCCGGTTTTTGATGGCCACGTTCTCCCTAAATCCCGGGACGCGGCCGTCTCTTTTCGGGATTACTCCCCGGTTAAGGTCCTTTTGGGCTTTAATAACGATGAAAGCACCTTGTTTATCCCCCGAGACACCCCCGATGGCGTCCGTAAGGCCATGCTGGCCCGGGTCTTTAGCGAGCCTAAAGCCCAGAAGTTTTTAGAGCGGTTTAAAGTGGACGCGCAGAACCCTCTAAGCCAAAGGACCTTCCAAGGGGTGACCTATGGCGTTTTCTCGGCGGGCATGAAACGGTTCGCCGATCTGGCCGCGAGCCTTGGGAGCGACGTTTATCTCTATAAGTTTAAGTTCGCCTCGCCCGCCGTGGAAAAACTGGGCTTAGGAGCCACCCACGCCTCGGAGCTACCTTATGTGTTTAATCTTCCAGCCATTGTCATGATGGGTGGCCCCGGGGCCGCCAACGTGGCTAAAGAAGCCAACGAGCGCTGGATTAACTTTATTAAAACCGGCGACCCCAACCAAGGGCTAAAAGCCCCCTCCGGGCTTATCTGGCCGAAATACAACTCTAAAGACGCGAACGTCCTCTATCTAGGTGAACTACCGCTCCACTAAAGTGTACCGGCTTCTTCGGAATTCGGTTAGTTTACCAGACTAAGTTACGAGAAATTGTAGCTACGTTGATTACGTGAGGACACCCTGGGTTGCCGCC
>JAISRZ010000100.1 GCA_031273455.1 Deltaproteobacteria bacterium
TTAACATCGGATTGTTAAAGGCCAATAATTTTTTTTAGTCTCAACCTTTGGACAGAGTTTCGGCAAAATGGAGACAAACGAGTCCGTTACTTTTTGGACAAATAAAGCCGGTCAGAACACTAAGAACGAGAACTCATCCCCAGGCATAACACAGGTTTTGGTCTTTTCCTCATTGACCATTAACCCCAATCCCTCCATCAGACCTTTCATGTCCTCCAGAGCTCCCTTGGCATCTCTCTTACAGCAGATAACAAGGTCGTCGGCGTAGTTAACTACCTTTCCGCCATACTTCTTCTCACATCCCGTCCCCTTCCAGGCAACTATAAATTCACGCATATATATGTTAGATAGTAACGGGCTTATGACGGCCCCTTGAGGGGTGCCGACATCATTATTATCCTGCGTGACTTTATTATTCGTTCCACTAGACTTGTCCTGTTCCACCACCGGGGCCTTGAGCCACATTTTGATGAGGTGAATGACTTTGCCATCCAACACTCTTCTCACTACAGCTTTTATCAGCTTATCATGCGGTATTACGTCGAAGTAGCCACTTAAGTCCGTGTCCACGATTTGTAGGTACCGGTCCCGATTCATTAGACATTGGACCGTTTCCACAGCCGTTATCGCCTTCTTCCCACTTCGGTAAGCATACTGTTCTTCCGCTAGGTCAGCCTCGAAAATGCTTCCCAAGACTAACACCGCGGCGGTTTGTATTACTCTATCCTTGAGGTTCGGAATGCCTAACGGCCGCATTTTCCCGTTTGGCTTTGGAATGAGAACCCGTCTTACTGGACCGGGTTTATACGTCTCTTCCCGAAGTTCCTTCGCCAAGACACCCAACCATTCATCCACTCCCCGAGCTTCGATATCGGCAAACGTCTCGCCATCTACCCCAGGGGCCCCTCGGTTCGCTCGCGCGCTCCTATAGGCGAAACCCAGGATATCCGGGCGATAGATTTTATCGTATAAAGAGTAGAATCTGTAGTTCGGCTCCCTCTTAGCTTTTTCATATAGGGCTGTCTGGAGTCTCTGGATTGTGTTCGGAGTTACTAGGTTTCCCAATCTCTTATCCTTTCTTCCTTTCAGACCTCGACCTAAAGCAAGGCCCCTTCCCTCCCCCAGCGTTACCCGGGTTCTTCAGTACTATGGGCCTATCCGACGCCCAAGGCTACCATCTTCAAGGGAGTTTCTTTGGGTTTCCTTTCTTTCAAGGACCTTGGTCACCCTTCGGGCCTGTCGCCCTCTCTCTCCTTGATACTTGCCTTCTCTCTAGGAGCCCGATTCAGACTGTTACCAGTCATCAGTGCTTAAGGTTAGCCCTTCCTCAGCTCTCGGTTTAACCTGTCTCCCAGGGGCCTCCCGTGTTGCAACACCTATCTCTTGTGTACATGCCATCGCCATTACCCCGGCGGAATCGTCAGAACTTTATCTGTTGTTATCTAGTGATGGGTTGCGCCCTACCTCGGACTCACTTTGGCCCGCAGCTTGCTCTGACAACATCGGTCTTCCCCGTGTTTATGGCGGGTCGACTTCCGCGGCTATCTTTACGAGGCCTGCTCAGCGTTCACTCGCGTTACGGCCTGCACACTCGCGGCCCCCCTAAAAAGGGGACTTTACATCCTAAGCTCAAAACATTTCGTTGCCTCCATGCTCTATAGGATTGCTACCGGCTGGAACAACATAAAGTTGCCGGGTGGGCATTTCAGCCCACTAGATAGGTGCACCTTTTCACGGCGCACATAAACATTCTATAAATCTTTAAACATCACAAATACTGACGAAAATTCCGTGAATTATTAAACGTAAATTTACGCAAAATTTCCGCGTCAATGAAGAAAATTAATTTTTTTTCGCTGGATGATATTGGCGTCTAAACGCCATTTTTGAAGACGATTAATCTTTATAAGGCTCGTCTAAACCCAAAAAAGTTCCATTGGCTTCTATGGCGTTGGCGCCAACGTCCAAAAAGCCAAAGAGTTTGTGGTTGACCTTTGTCGCGGTCGGTTATAGCCTTAAGAAACCTCCGGTCGCTCTTCCCGAGTGTCTCTCCTTAACTGAACGCTTTGGACTATTCTTCGCCAATCCCTATCCTGTTCAATTAGCGGAATCCAAACACTCCCCATAGAGGTTAAGCGGTGATTCAACCATCATTTTGGCCTGATTACTGTAGACCGCTAAACCCAGAGGTCGATAATCTCATCGGTCTTTTGGGTCGGCCGTTGGAAGTGGTTTTCGAGTAATATGTCGGCTTTTCCCAGTAAACGACCCGGGCCAAAGGATCCCCTTTCCAGAAGTTAAGCGTTCCGCCCGTCATGGTCCACCACCTAAGGCTCTAGCCGGTGTCAGCTAAAACCCCTTCGGTGAACACCGTGGTCCCATCGTCCAAGCTTAAGGACACCGGGCTAAGATCCTCTTTGTCGTAGTAATCGCTCCGAACCATCGTCATATGAACCGTTGGATCCACGGCTATTAAAGTCTCTGGGGCGTACAACCCCTCGTCTTTAGGCGTTTACGATCTTTTAGGCCGATAAACCGCGGAAAACTAGGTTACCCTAAGGGCTATCTTCCTTAATGACTTCTTAAAACCGTCATTCGCTTCCGCTTCAATCTATGATGGGATTGTTAGGAAGTTACCCCCCCTTTTTGGGCTGTAGTTATCAGGCTAGGGAGCTATTTTCCAAACTTTCGCCACCTAAGTTAGGCCCCATGAGTCCGCAGGGGCGGCGATAATTTTTACCGCTCCTCGGATCCGCTAAAAGGGCCTTATTTTTGACTTAAGCGTCCACCTAAGACCAAAACCGAGCTTTTGGGCGACAACCCGCGTAACAGTATAGACCTTCCATCGAAAAGCCGTAGGGAACGCTAAATTATTTCTCCTTGCGCTTCCAGGCCGAGGGTTCCCCCAGGGCGGAAAAGGGGCGTTTAGACGATAGGGTGGCCCGGTCGTCCGATATTTTATATTGCGCCGATGACGAAAATGGATTAGTATTAAATAATCTTTTTGGAACCCATAATGGCCTACCGCCAATTGGTAAATTTACGTTTAGCCTGAAGGTACTTAAACCCATGAATCAAGCCATCGTCAAGGTTTTTAACACAGTAGGCCCATGCGTCGCTGAAAAACACTACCTGCTACCGGTATTGGAACGTCAACCGGGAATAGACGAAATGATTGAGGGGAAATATTATTTCACCCTCCACGCGCCTAAGCAGTCTGGAAAAACCACATATTTAAAATCTTTAACTAACCGTATTAACCTTGAAGGCAAATATTACGCTTTATATTGTTCTTTAGAAGCTAATAATGGTGTAACTGATGACGCTATAGCTATGACTAGAATTGTAGTTGAAATTAATAAGGCATTAAAATATTCAACGATTGATAAATTATACTCTTTATCAACTTTATCATCTTCGACTGATCCATTACCTAACTTTGATCCTTCAATAAAAGTAAGTTTTTTTTAAATTACTTATGCGTAAATCTGGACCAGGATTTGGTTATTTTTTTTGATGAGGCTGATTGCCTTATTGATCCTCCACTTATAACATTTTTACGGCAAATTCGTATTGGCTATAATAACCGTTCGGATTCCAAATCCTCTAAGTTTCCTAGGTCAATGGCTCTGGTGGGTCTGAGAGACATCAGAAATTACCTTGTCCAGGTTCGGTCGGATAATAAGTCTAAAGGTCTGGTCAGTACTTTTAATATTATAAAGGACGCCCTAACCCTACCTAACTTTACCCAAGATGAGATAGGAATTCTCTACCGCCAACATACCGCGGCTAGCGGCCAGGTTTTTGAGGATAAAGCCATTCTAAGGGCCTGGTATTGGTCGGAAGGCCAGCCTTGGCTAGTCAACGCCTTGGCGGATGAGGCGGTGGTCAAACTTCTAAAAAATGATTTTTCCCAAGTTGTTACGGCGGAAATCATAGACGCGGCCGCGGAAAATCTGCTCAAACGCCGGGATGTCCATATCAACGCGCTTTTGGAAAGGCTTAAAGAGCCGCGGGTGGCCCGGGTTATGAATGGAGTTATCGCCGGGGCTAGCCTTAAGGGGTCAGAATATAACGAAGATCATCGATACTGTTTAGACTTGGGATTGGTCGCCTTGGACGAGAACAACTATCTTCGCCCAGCCAACGCGATTTACCCGGAGGTTCTTTCCAGAGTATTGACGGAATCCACCGCCCATAGCGGTTAGGTGGCGGTTCAGCCAGCCTTTTGGGTCTGATTGAGGTTTTTAGCGGTAGCCTACCGGATCTCGCGCCATCTAACTTTTTAAGGGAGCTAACAGCGGTTTGGTCATAATCGCGATTTTGGAGTTTATTTTTGGACTTTCCCCAAGTTTATTTCCAGAAAGATTCGCGAACCGCTAGGCCCCAGAGTGGTGGAGGGGGTTGGAGAGACGCCTAAGGCCATGGGGGCGATTTAGCGTCGCCCCTAAACGCTCGTCAAGGCTTTTTGTTAAGTTTATTTAGTTTACTTTTTTAGCTCTATAAGAGGCGATCGAGGTGGATTAAAAGGGGCCGCTCGGCCTCTTCTTTGGCCCGGCGGGTCGTAAGCGTTGTTTCCTCAAGGTCTTCTATAACGATAAACCAGACCGCGGCTAAACCACTCTCCGGGTTCTTTTGTCTAACCAGCTGATAGCGCTCCTGAAACTTTCGACCCGCGATTAAGACCTGGTCCGGTCGTCCGCTTAACAGCCAAGCCCTTGCGTTGGGGGCGATTAGGCTCACCGCGACCTTGTGGTTAAACCATAAAGCCCGAACCATATTGGCGTTAGTCCTAGAGGTCTCAATTAACTCGTCATAGGTTAAAACGCCATTCTGGGCTAGCCGGATAGAGCTTTTAACGGCTAACCGCGGTTCTCCGGCGGAGCCAATGGTTCCTAAAACTTTAACGGTCAAAGGGTCGCTTAGGGCTAAGACTATTTCCGGGTAATCGTTAAGGTTTAAATCGGTCATATCTTGGTCATATCTTGGTTATATCCGGGCCAAATCCGTGTCCGCGTGGTTACCGCAGCGGCGGTAATTATCCATGTCCGCTAAAAAGCCATATTCCCGGCGGATCGCGTCTAACCCCAGGGCCAAACGGACGTAATACTCCAAACTGGGGGGCCTTTGCCGGGCGAAGACCGAGCCCGTCATGACCCGCCAAACGCAGCTAACCACAAAGACGCCTCTTTCGGCTAAAGACCTCGCTTCCTTTAAGGTCGCGTTTAAGGCCTCCTCTTCGCTCTTAAAGCCTTTGGGTTTAGCCAACTCCACCCCGGCCACAATCCCGGTGTTGACCCTTCCCCGACCAAAGAGCCCCACCGCCGCCGCCAAGCGATCTTTCCAGCCCTCGTAACCAATGAGCCGACTTTTACCCGGGCAGATCCATTTAAAAAGCTCAGCGTCCAAGACCTCCAGGTCGGCGGTGTAAGAGGTTAAACCGGTCTCCGCTTTTAACCGGGCCAGTTGCGGTAAAGAAAAGGCCGTGGAAATGAGTTGACTGGGAAACTTCTGGCCCCCAAAAAGAGGGCCGATCCCTTTGAGAATAGCTAGATACAGCTCTAGCTCATCGTCTAAAGGCGTGGCTCCGGAAAGGATGGTCCCGCCAGTTAAAAAGACGCTCTGATAACCGCCTGGCTCTTTAACGGCCTCGCCGACCGTCTCAATAATGTCCTCGACCAATAACCGAGCTTCCTTGCCGTAAGCTTTGTAGTTAGTGGCCATGACGCAAAACCGACACCCTTGGCCCGGCTTTTTCCAAAAGTCGCAATACTGGTGCGGATGGATGGTCAGCCGTTGGGGCCGGGCCGAGACCACTTGCCACATGGGTCGGCCTTTGGCCGTGGTTTTCGCGTAATAAGCTGGCTTTTCCCAGTAGCTAACCCGAGCCAAGGGCGCGTCGTTATCCAATAGGTAAGCGTTCCGCCCGTCATGGTCGACCACATAGGGCTCTAAGCCGATGTCAGCTAAAACCCCTTCGGTGAACACCGTGGTCCCATCGTCCAAGATTAAGGACACCGGGCTTAGATCCTCTTTGTCGTAATAATCGCTCCTGACCGTGGTCATATGGACCGTCGGATCCACGGCGGCTAAAGCCTTAGGGGTGTAGACAACCCCGCGTCTTTGGGCGTCGATCTTTAAGGCGATGAGCTTGGGAAAACTAGGGTACTCGCGGGTTATTTCCCTTAAGGACTTTTCCGCGTCCCGCCAGGGGCGAAGGTCTTTAACCGGATCTCTCACGAATCCTGGCCCGCGACTTCCGGAAAATAGTTTTGGTAGCTAAATAAGGCTGGAACCCCGCCAGTGTGCAAAAACAAAACTTTGGATTTGGGCTTAAAATAGCCGGTCCGAGCTAGGCCCAATAAACCCGCCAAGGCTTTCCCGGTGTAGATGGGGTCGGTTAAAATGGCCTCGGTCCGAGCTAAAAGACGGATAGCGTCTAAAGTCCCCGCGTCCGGTAAGGAGTAGCCAGGGCCTAAGTAATCGGCGAAGGAGACTACGGTCGCCGGGTCAATACCCCCGCTTAAACCCAGTAAATCCCGGGTCCTCGCGGTGAGATCGGCCACAACTTCCTTTTGGGCCTCGCTGGTGGGCCTACGCACGTTAACCCCCACGACCTTAATGGCGGATCCTAGGGCGCTAAACCCAGCCAATAACCCGGAATGGGTCCCGCCGCTCCCGCTGGCGCAAATGACGTAATCAAATTTTAGGCCCAACTCTTTTTCTTGACTTAAAATCTCCTCGGCGCAAGCCGCGTAACCTAAGGCCCCCACCGGATCGGCCGCTCCCCCGGGGATAATGAAGGGTTTATGGCCCTTTTGGATAATCTCCCCAGCCACTTCCTCAACCGCCGCCCGGACATCGGCGGTCCCGGGTATGACCTTTAAACCGTGAGCCCCTAGTAGATTAAACAAAAGGTTATTGCCCGAGCCATGGGGGTCATAGCTATTAGGGACCCTTTCCTCTAAGACCAAGTGGCACTTAAGACCCTCGCGAATGGCCCAAGCTAAAGTTAAGCGGCAGTGGTTGGACTGGACCGCGCCGCTGGTGACTAAGGCGTCAGCCCCTAAAGACAAAGCCCGAGCCACCGAAAAATCGAGCTTTCGGGTCTTGTTTCCGCCTAAGGTTCCGGGGAGGAGATCGTCGCGCTTAACAAAGACCTCGATTCCGGCGTTTAAGCTAGCGGTTAAACGCGGCAAAAACTCGATGGGCGTGGGGGATTTCACGTAACCCCGCCGGGGGAATTGACTTAGATTCATGGAGGTCCTCAGCGTTCCTTATGGGGCTAAATAATGGTCTCTTGGGTTAAATAACGTACTCAGGTTGGCGCATGGCTAATAAGATCTCCCGCTTTAATAACGCGTAGTCCGGATCGACCACCAAGCTTTCGTAGATCCTCGGCCTGGGTAAAGGGGACTGAAGATCCCGAGCCAAACGACCGGGTCTTGGGGTCATGACTAAGATCCGATCGGCTAAAAACAAAGCCTCGTCCACATCGTGGGTGACAAACAAAATAGTGGCCCCGGTCTTCTCCCAAACGTCCAATAAGAGTTCTTGCATGCTGACCCTAGTCTGGGCGTCCAAGGCCCCAAAGGGCTCATCCATGACCATGATGGGCGGCTCCGAGATCCAAGCCCGGGCCAAAGCCACCCGTTGCTTCATGCCGCCGCTTAACTCATAGGGGGCGTGTTTCTCAAAGCCGGTTAACCCGGTTAGCTCCACAAACCGCTTGGCTTTGGCTAAAGTCTCGTCTTTGGGCCGCCCGGCCAGATCCGGGCCTAGGGTGATATTGCCCAAGACCTTTCGCCAGGGGAGTAGGTTCGGCTCTTGAAAGACCACCCCCCGGTCTGGCCCAGGTTTAGTCACCGCCCCCTCACCCACTAAGACTTGGCCTTTAGTCGGTTTCTCGAAGCCAGCTAAGAGGTTTAGCAAGGTGGATTTACCGCAGCCCGAGGGGCCTAAGAGACACACTAAACTTCCCGCGGCGATCTTGGCCGAAAAATCGGCCACAGCCTCGGTTCCGCCGCCATGTTTACTGTCCCCATAGCGATGGCCCACCTCTTTAAACTCCACCGCCCCCTTGGGGTTAAAAGGCCGGGGCGCGGGGCCAAAAGAGCCGTCATCCACCGGGTAGGGCCCATTTAAGCCCTCCGGGGCCGCGGGGTTAACCTTAGGTCCCTGACAACAAGACATAGCCAACGGCGAGTCTTTAGAGGCGTCAAAGGCGGCCATAATAATTTTTCCCTAAGTGGCTCATTCTTTTCCGGCCCAGGGCGCGGCGAACCTTTCTATTATCACTAAAATGTAATCCAAAAGGTAACCAGTTAGCCCCAAAAGGATAATCCCTAACATCACAATGTCGGTTCGCATGTAAGAGCTGGCGTTCATAACCATCCATCCCATGCCCGACTCGGCGGCCACCATCTCTGCGGCGATTAAAGTGGTCCAGCCCACGCCCACGGCTAAGCGGACGGAAGTGAAGATCTCCGGTAACGAAGCCGGTAAAATGAACTTCCAGATCAGCTGTAACCGCGTGGCCCCCAAGGCGGCCCCCAGCCTGAGCTTCCCTAAGCCCACGCCTTTAACCGAGGCCGCGCTGCCCACGACCACCGTGAAAAGGGTGGATAAAAAGATCAAAAAGACCTTGGACACTTCCCCAATCCCTAACCACAAAATGGCTAAAGGGATTAAGGCGATCTTGGGTAGGGGCCGGAAAAACTGGACAAAGGGCTCTAAAGCCGAGCTTAAGATTGGAAAAAGGCCCATGGCTAAACCCAAAGGGACGCCAATGGCCACGGCTAAAGCGAAGGCCACTAAAGCCCGGCCTAAGCTCACGCCCACATGTCGCCACAAGGGGGTTTGGTGATAGCCTAACTCTAAAATCTCTAAAGCCGAGTCCCAGATCTCCTGGGGCGGCGGTAAGATCAAAGGGCTCATTAACTTAAGTCGCCCGCAAACCCACCACAGCCCCACGAAGACGGTCACCGAGGCCAGGCTGACAAGGATCCCGCGGCGGCGATCCCCGGCTTGACCTGGGATTATCACTTGGCCGAAGCCTTTTTCAGATAGCTGGAGTCAATGAAAGGAGCGAAGCTTTTGGGGGCGTCCGCGGCCCGTAACTCACCCAGCTCCACCAAGAAGGCGGCCTGGTCCCCAAAGCTTTTAGCGATGTTGGAGTCTTTGGTGGTCGGCCCATCGCCTAACCACTCCACTTTCAGTTGGTCGGTTAAAGAGGGGTAAGCCAAACCAGCTAAAGTTTGCTTGGCCCCTTCCACGTCTTGCTCTAACTCTTTAGCGATCTTAGCCGCCGAGCCCTCGGGATCGGCTTGATACTCATTGACCTTTTCTTGGAAGGTGGCTAAGAACTTGGCCACGAGATCCGGGTAATCTTTGGCGAACTTGTCCGAGACCACGTAAGCGTTAAAGAGATAGTAGCCATCTTTGTTCAGTTGGCCCGAGCTTAGAAGGATGTGGCCATCCTCTTTTTCCAGATCATGCCAAAAGGGCCCCCAGATGTACGAGGCGTCAATGTCGCCGCGTTTCCAAGCGGCCACTTGGTCGGTGGGGTTAAGGCTCACTAGCTTCACCTTTTTCGCGTCCACCCCATAGACCTTAAAGGCGGCCAGTAAGGCGTAGTGGGCCGTGGAGCCGGTGACCGTGGCCACGGAGTGGCCCTCTAAGTCTTTAATGGTCTTAATGGAGTTTCTGGCCACTAAGCGCTCACTAGTGTCAATGACGCCCGACAAAGCGATGACTTTAAAGGGAATGCCCCGGCTTAAAGCCGAGGTCACCGGGACTGAGCCCACCCGCACAATGTCCACCTCACCAGCGGCTAAAGCCGCTAAAGCCGGGGGGCCACTGGGAAAACGGACCCACTTGACCGGGACCCCAAAAGCTTTATCAAAGGACCCATCGATCTTGCCTAAGATCCAGGGCCGAGGGCCATTTAAAAAGGCGAACCTAACTTCTTTAGGGGGATCAACGGCGTAGGCCTGGGAAGGTAAAAGAAAACCGCTAGCCGCGATAGCGACTAAAGCCATAAGTAACAAAAGCCGGTTTATCATCCGAAAACTCCTCTTCTCTTTCCCTTTCTAAAGCGTTTTAGCGCGTCAATTAGTTCCAGGGAAAGGGTCTTAAAGGCCTTCAGTGTTTTCTGATCGACCGGTTATGGCCAAACCCCACGGCCAAAAGCTAGAGGGCCGGCGAATACCGATCCCTAAAGCCCCATTAAGTTTTTAAAATTGGGACAAAAAAAAACCGGAAAAACCAAACAACGTTGGTTTTCCCAGCCTTCAGTTTTTTGTTCCTGATCAGCCGTGAAGCTTTAAAACTTAATCGTACCCATTTCCCTTAAACCTGTCAAGATCCGCTTCTGGAACGGGGTTCGCCGAAGATAATTTCCTTTTTTTATAGGCTACGCGTAACTTATATCGCTAAATTTATCGTTTTAAAATAAATTTGCGCCCATTTCCGGCTTTTTAAGACAAGGACAGCGTTTTTGGCGGTCGACTAAAGGGCGGAACTATCCTTAAGGCCGTTAAAACGTGGTTTTTAACGGACACCGTCTAAGCTTAAGAAGATCATGAAAGACGCGGGGAGAAACCGCTCGCGTCCCGCCGGTCAGCCTAATACAAGCGCAAGGCGAGGGCTCCAGCGATCACCAGAATTGGGGCGTCGCCCACTTTCCATGTGTTGGAACTATTGGCCCCGCTCTTCGGTTTGGCCTGGCCCCCCTCCACGATCCAGGTGTTGGAGGAGGTGGCCCCGCTCTTGGGTTTCAACTCTTTGCCGTCCCAAACCCAGCTATTCGAGGAATTGGCCCCGACTTTGGGCTTAATATTCTGGCCACTCAAAACCCAGGTGTTGGATGAGTTGGCCCCGGATTTGGGTTTCAACTCATCACCGTCACAAACATAACCAGAGATTTCCCGGCCATTCCAAGCGAGCTTCGGCATGTCAGACTCCTTGCGGTCCCGTTAAGGGTAGATAGGTTAACTTAGTTTGAGATTGGCTAGACTGTTCCCGCCGACCGCCTTTTCGACAATTCCTTAACGCCCATAAGCGCGCCCACTTAAAAATCTATTGTCAAACGGTCTATTTGAATCGCTGAAGACGGGAGCTTAAGGGCGTTTTTTGGCGCCAAAGGCCGGAAATAGCCCCAGAAAATATAACTAACTTAAATCGCTGTGTTTTTGCGGCGATAACCATGAAAATTTATAAGGTCTTTCGCAGAAAACCGCTAGACTTTAGTCTAGCGGATGAATGCGTCTTATGTCTGAGTTAACCTTGTTGACGGATATATTCTTGAATTGTCGATAAGTTTGCTTGCC
>JAISRZ010000105.1 GCA_031273455.1 Deltaproteobacteria bacterium
TTAACATCGGATTGTTAAAGGCCAATAATTTTTTTTAGTCTCAACCTTTGGACAGAGTTTCGGCAAAATGGAGACAAACGAGTCCGTTACTTTTTGGACAAATAAAGCCGGTCAGAACAAAAATGTATAGACCTCGGAGTCAGGGCCCAAGAAGTCAAAGACCTCGGAGTCATCCTCATCCTCATCCTCAATATTCTCCAGGAATTCTTCCAAGCCTAAAAATGAATCTTGAAGCTCGTCCCGGCTCTGGATCAGGTAATCGTTCATCTCTTTAAGCGTTTCGGGAGTCATTTTTTCGTTGACCGCGGCGAGAATCTCACAAAACTGTTCCATCTCTTCCCGAGTGGTTGGGGTTATTGGGAGCGGTGGACATAGATCACGGTACTTTTGATCCACCGATCGCCCGGTAATCACGGAGGGGGGAGGTTGGCCATTTAAGAACGCTTGACAGCAGTCAAGTAAATAGGCCGCTGGGTTACCGCCATGGGCGGCCACGTACCCGAGAATGGTCGAAAGGATACACAGATCTTCAACGTTCAACTCATCGTCCATGGAAATTCCCCTCGAGGTTTTTCCCTCACTTAAGGCCAGTCGCTTGGGACTAGCTCACTTGGCTTTGGGCTTGGACTGGGGCTTAGCCTTGGGTTTGGCCGGAGCCTTGGCGGTCCGTTTACCGAAAAAAAGTTTAAGGTCTTAAGCCCTGGCCTCGGCCCTGGCCCGACGTCTGGCCTGGCCTCTGGGTAGGAACCTAGGCTTGGCCTGAGCTTTAGCCTTGGGCTTAGGTGGGCCAAAGACCTTACTCAGTTGTAAGGCCTTTGGCCTTTGGACGATCCGAATTTCGCCCTTTAAGCCGAGCTCATTCAAGGTCAGGAATTCGTCCTCGGTTAGATCCTCATCTCGGCTTTTTGACAAAAGATTGAGAAAGGTCCCGAATTCATCCTCAGTCAGTTTTTCCGCCTCGCCTTCGCCCTCTGAACAATATGGACAGTCTGAACAGTCTGAGCAGTCTGAGCGAAACTCGTCAGATTCCTCGATGAGCTTAAAGAGCTCAAAGAGCTTAAAGAGCTCAAAGAGCTCCTCTTCATCAATATCCCCTAGGAGTTCTTCCACAGTTGAGAAATCCTCCCCGGACATGCCCTGGGTCAAGATCAGGAAATCGTTGACTGACGTGGGCTCGAACACTGACATGAACGTCTCGGAAACTAATTGTTTATTAAACGCGGTGAGAATTTCACAAGTCAGTTCCAGCTTTTCCCGGTCGGTCGGGGTTAATTGTCTCGGTGGACATTGATCAAGGTTCTTTTGTTCCACCAATCGCCCGGCGATCGGGGAGGGGGGAAGTTGGCCATTTAAGATCGATTGATAGCAGTCAAGCAAATAGGCCACTGGGTTACCGCCATGGGCGGCCACGTACCCGAGAACGATCATAAGGATACGCTGATCTTCAGCGTTCAACTCGTCATCCATGGAAATTCCCCTTGAGGTTTTTCCCTCGCGTAAGGTCAGTCGCTAGGAACCGGTCTAGCTCACTTGGCTTTGGGTTTGGGCTGGGGTTTAGCTTTGGGCTTGGCCGGAGCCTTGGTCGCGGCCTTAGCTGGGGCCTTAGTTGGAGTCTTGGCCGGAGTTTTGGTCGTGGCCTTGGCTGGAGACTTGGTCGCGGCCTTAACCGGAGTTTTGGTCGTGGCCTTGGCTGGAGACTTGGTCGCGGCTTTAGACGGGGCTTTGGCGGCGGTCTTGGTCGTGGCTTTAGCTGGAGCTTTGGCCGGCGCCTTAGCTGAGGTCTTGGTCGCGGCCTTAGCTGGAGCTTTAGCCAGAGTTTTGGCTGGAGTCTTGGCCGAAACCTTGGTGGCGGCCTTGGCCGAAGGTTTGGCCGCGGCTTTAGGTTTGGCCTGGTCTTTGGCCTTGGTCTTGGCTTTAGGCTTGGTCTTGGCTTTAGGCTTGGCCTTGGCTTGACTCTTCGCTAGGCGGGCTTCAATCTCTTCAGCCACCCCGGCCAGGGCGTCGTTCCCCGGATAGGAAAACTGTCTGGTGATGGTGATGGGTTTGTCTTCCCCCAACTTTGACACCGTCACGCCCAGGGTAATCGAAGAGGAGGAGTTTTGGTCGGCTTTGACCGATTCTAAGAACTTGCCGAGAATCGCCGCTGGGTCGCCGCCACTTTTGGCCACGGACTCTAGAAGGTTAAAGATGACGCCAAGATCCTCATCGTCAATCTCCTCGTCCTCGTCATCGTCATCCAAGTCATCTAAGTTAATCTCAATGTCGTCGTCATCGTCATCGTACTCGTCATCGTACTCATCGTCGTACTCGTCATCGTAATTGTCAGTCATAGAACCTTTCCTCTTTGGCCGTTAGCTGTCAAAACGGCGCCTTAGTTGGGACTTGGGGCCACTTTGGGGTTTAACGAGAACATGTGGTTAAAAAAAATGAAACTATCCCTAAAATGGTCTATTGGTCCTTCCGGGATAGGGAGTTCAGATATTCATTAAAATAACTATACCTTAAAATAACAAAATGTCAAGCTGGGATATCAAATTATTTTTAAAAGATTAGTCAAGTTAAAAGTCTAATTATTCTCGAGGGGATAGTTTATGATGAGCGACTATAAGATAGGGTTTTTCCGAAAAATAGCCCGAGGAAAACTCCAAGGCGCGGAAATTAAAGCCCTCATAAGGGACGCTCGGGCTCTAGGAACTATACTTTTTGAGCTTCATGGCGGAGTTAAGGGGCTTTGGGTGGCGGTTAGCCCCAATGGAACATACCTTGACCTAAGATAGGGGCGCCTAGCGGGATTAGGCGGAATTAGGCGGGATTTGGCCCAATCAAGATTTGGCCCTAGCGGCTCCAAGTCGGCTCCAAGTCGGCTCCAAGTTGGGCTAGGGGGTAAAACTAGCTTTCGGCCAGATAACCGCCCTTAAGACCATTTTTGGCCGTATTTCGGGCCGTTTAAAGGGGCTGGCCATAGGTCGGATAGATCGTGGTCGAGAGGGGATAGGGGCCTAAAGGGGGTTTTCGCCCCTGGGCGATTAGTGGTAACATGGGCCTTTAGCTTTTCCATTGTAACTTGATTATCGACTAGCGCTTAGGTCTCGTTAGTCGGTGGAGTTTGACTTAACCATTTTTAACCGCGCGTAGGTGATATATGAGCCGGGCTAAAACTATCCAGAGTCGTCTTAACTACTGCCAGGTCCAGTTGGAGACCCTAAAGGGAATTAACCTCCCCGCCCAAGCTAAGGAGTTGGGTTTAACCGTTAATGACGCGGGCGAGGTCCCCCTAACCTTTTTAGGTCAACCCTTAGTGGTCAGCCAAGACGCGGTTCGGCCCCTAACCGAGGGGACGGTTTCCGTGGACGCTCGGAGCGTGGTGGCCCACTACCTCTGCTCCCGGGGTCGGGGCCCCTTAAAAGGCGAGTTTGTGCCCATTAACCGGCTAACGGGCATCACCGTTTCCCCGTCCAGCCCCAGCGCCAACCTGGCTAAACCCTTGGAGATGATTGACGGGGATTACGCCCGGTTCACCCAAGCGGCCACTAAGATTGGCGGCCAGGACGAAGGCGTAGCCTCCAGCGGGGCCCATAGCTGGCTCTTTAACGATCTGCCCTTACTCCCCGTGAAGATCGAGTTCTTCGAGAAAGACGAGGAGTTTCCCTTTGAGATCAAGATCCTCTTCGATGGCTCGGCCAACGTCATCGCGAGCTACGAGTGCTTAGAGCTCTACATCATGTGCTTAACCGTGGGTTTACTTCTGGCTGGCGGCTGGATCACCGATCCGGACGATTGCGAGCGAAGTTTTCTGTAAGCTTGGGGTTAGGCTAAAGGATAATGATTTATAACGATTTTCAGGGGCTCAAGCTTTCGGCCTTAGGTTACGGGAACATGCGCCTACCGACCTTGGAAAGCGGCGGGATCGACCTAACCGAGGCCGATAAGCTCATCGCCTACGCTTACGAAAATGGGGTCAACTATTTTGACACCGCTTACGGTTACCATGGCGGGGAGTCGGAAAGCTTTATCGGAAAATCGCTCTCGCGTTTCCCGCGGGACACCTGGTATTTGGCCAGTAAGTTTCCGGGCTACCAGAAGCGGGCCACCTGGAACCCAGCCGAGGTTTTCGCCAAGCAACTTTCTAGGTGCGGGGTGGAGTATTTTGACTTCTACCTTTTGCACAATGTCTATGAAAGCAGTTTTAAAACCTACACCAACCCTAAGTTTGGGATTATTGATTACCTATTAGAGGAGCGGCGACGCGGTCGGATTAAACGCTTGGGCTTTTCCAGCCATGGCGGGGTCCCGTTACTTAAGGAGTTTTTAGAGCTATACGGAAGCCAGATGGAATTTGGGATGATCGAGATGAACGCCCTCGACTGGAACCTCCGTAACATCCTCGAAAAATACGATCTTATCGGTAGTTTCGGGATCCCGTTATGGGTCATGGAGCCCGTTAGGGGGGGCCGTTTGGCCTCTTTGCCCCCGGAAAGCGAGGCCAAGCTCAAGTCCTTACGGCCAACGGAAAGCGTCGCGGCTTGGGCCTTTCGGTGGCTCGAGACATTTCCGAAGGTGACCGTGGTTTTAAGCGGCATGTCCAAGATGGCCGAAGTGGAGGATAACTTACGGACCTTCGCGGCCAGAAAGCCGTTAAACGAGACGGAAAAGCGGGTTTATGAGGCGGTCATTGGGTCTTTGGCCCGGATCATTGAGTGTTCGGGTTGCCGGTATTGCGTCCAAAATTGCCCCAAGGGCCTGGATATCCCGACCTTAATCTTTCTGTACAATGACTGCCGGTTTGAGCCCTCGACCGTGGCTAAAATGGCCGTGGACGCCATGAAGCCGAGTAAACGCCCTAACGTTTGCGTTAAGTGCGGCAATTGCGTGGAGGTTTGCCCCCAGATAATCGATATCCCCTCGGCCTTAAAGAAGTTCGCGGCCATCTTGGAGACCATGCCTAGTTTTGTGCCTCCCGCGCAAGAGGACGACTAGCTTAGCCTTATAAACGGACCGGTTTAGGAGGGCGACTAGAAGTAGGGTTTTAGAGCCGCGATGACTTCCGGTAAGGGCAAACCCATAACGTTGGTTAAAGAGCCCTTCACCTCTTGAATAAGACTTAACCCCCGGCCTTGAATGGCGTAACCCCCAGCCTTATCCAGAGACTCCCCAAAGGTTAGATAAAGATCGATCTCCGCCTGGCTTAAGGGCCGAAAGAGGACCTTAGAGGAGACTAGCTCGGTTAGGGGGCTTTTAACCGGGCCGCCGGTTAAGGCGAAGGCCGTTAAGACTTCGTGGGTGGCCCCGCTTAAACTTCGCAAAAAGCTTTTGGCCTCAGCTAAATCTTTGGGTTTCCCTAAAACCCGTTCGCCTAAAACCACCATGGTGTCAGCGGCTAAAATGAGCTTCGTGGGCTCGTTTGGGGCCACGGCCAGGGCTTTGGCCAAGGCCACCCGTTTAATCCAGTCTCTAACGGGCTCTTGGGGAAGGGGGCTTTCATCGGTGTCCGCCGGGCTAACCGTAAAGTTAAAGCCAGCTGAGTTTAATAGCTCCCGGCGGCGTGGGGAGGCGGAGGCTAAAACTAAAATAGGGTCGGGCGCGTTATTCATTAAACTCCCATAAGACCATAAAATTTCTGGGCGTTCTGGGCGGTCAGGGCGGCCATTTCATTGGGCGTAAAGCCCAAAGCCGCGGCTAAAGCGCTAACCGTGTGGGTTAAGTAAGCGGGCTCATTCCGGCGACCGCGTTTGGGGACTGGGGCTAAGTAGGGCCCATCGGTCTCCGCCAAGAGCCGGTCCAAGGGGATCAAGGGCAAAGATTCTCTTAGCTCCTTGGCCTTGGGAAAGGTCACCACCCCGGGGATGGAAAAATGGCAGTCCAAGTCCACCCACTCTTGAGCTTCCAAGGGGGAACCGGTAAAGCAGTGGATTAAAACTTGGCTTAAAGATTTTCGGGACTCTTTTAAAATGTCCCGGGTTAAAGCGAAGGCCTCGCGGGTGTGAATGACCACGGGGAGTTTTAACTGACTGGCTAAATCCAAAAGGGTCTGGAAGAGCCTTTCTTGAACGTCGGCTGGGGAATGGAGATAAAAAAAGTCCAAGCCTATTTCCCCTAAGGCCACTACCCCGGGTTCCTGGGCCAACTTTTCTAGCGTCAAAAGATCGGCCTTTTGGCAATGGGCCGCCTCATGGGGGTGCCAACCCACAGTGGTCCATAACCCCGGGTATTCCTTGGCCAAGGCTAAGGCCGCTTGACTCGATTGAGCGTCCAAACCGGAGTTGACTATGGTCTTAACCCCAGCTTCCTTAGCCCGGGTCATTACTTCCGGTAAATCGTGGGCGTAGGCCTCGTCAAAGAGGTGACAGTGGGCGTCAAATAGGGGCGCGGTCAGGGGAGCGGGCGGGGGCGTGGTCATGGGCCTAAAGTTTCCTTAGTCTAATAGGGGTCTAAGAAGGTAGTCTTCCAGCGGGCTGTCTTTAAATCCCCGGCCTTGTTCTTAGGTCGTCTATTCGCGGAGGCGCTCGAATATCAAGGCGGCCAGCGCGTCCACATCGCCGTCTATCGAGGCGTTCATATATCGCGCGTATATTTCCTTATTGTTGGTCGGGTTCAGGTTCAGCGTATACCCCTTCTCTTTGGCCAGAAACATTATGAACAGGCGTTGCGTCCGTCCGTTGCCCTCGCGAAAAGGGTGTAGAAAGTTCACAGTGTCCAGAATCTCGGCTAGTTTTTTCGCCAGCTTTTCTTTATCATCTTTACATACGCGGAGGCATTCGGCAATCAAGTCATCGATGAACCTAAGCGCGTTATCAAAACGCGATGTGGGGAAAAACTGTTGGCCGCCCTTATTGATTTCCACCGCGCGCCTCTTTCCCGCCCAGTCGTATAGATCCTGAAACAGATGGCGATGGATGTCAAACAAAGCGTCCGAGTTTTTAACGCGAATTACCGTCGCTATCAATTCTTCCGTTCGTTTAGTTGAGGCGGCGGCTTCGATGAAAGACAGGATACCATGATCGGTTAGGCCACCGAGATTGCGCAAAACGCCTGTCTTGGGGTCGGTATAGGTATAATCCGGGTCGACGCGCCGGCAATCATTCCTCATACCGTTTCTCCTTGGCGGCGAGAATAAGCTCGGCGAAGCTCATCTGGCCCAGGCAATAGTCGCGGATAATCTCGATGCCCTTTTTGGTGGGCTTAAACCCTTCAAACATATTGGAACCGATGCCTACCGCTATTGATTCCAGCGTTTCCAAATCTGGAAACGGAACGTCCATAAGCGTCAAAGCTTCTCGATCGATTTCGATTGGGGTGTATGGCGTAATCCGTTCCTCCCTTACGCGCTAGTCGCTTTCCAAGGTCTAAGAGTCTAGGGGCCAGTTTAAAAAGCCGCTAATTAGCTGACCATTTAATCGCCAAACATGTTTTTTTTTAGGTAACAATCGCTTAAGGGTCAAAGGGTTGGAAGGCTCTTTAAACCGCGACATAATGGCCAAAGCTTGGTTGGTGAGGTCTTCTAGGGAGCTTTCCGCGTTTAAGCGATAAACGTGGGGCAGGTTATAGGCGTCGATCGACTGAAAGATGGCCGCGACTTTCGTTAGGTAATCCAATTTCTCAAAGGCCGCGTTAGGGGTGTCCCCCCGGCCTTTAACCACGCGCTCTAAACCTAATTGGGGGCTGATATCCAAGATAAAGGTGGCCGAAGGCCAAGTAAAGGTCTGGTTGATCTTTAAGATGATTTTCGGGTCTAAACCCAAAGCCCCTTGGTAAGCCACTGAGCTTAAGATGTAACGATCAACTATGACCGTTCGCCCCGCGGTTAAAGCTGGAAAAATATTTTCAGCTAAGTCCTCGACCCGGTCTTTGGTGAAAAGCTCGAGCTCATCTAGGGGACTAAACCCAACCGGCCGACCGTCCTTTAATACGGCCCTAAGCTTCTGGCCATAACAACTTAAAGAGGGCTCCTTACAGATAACGACGTCTATTCCCTTAGCTTTAAGCGCGTTTTTAAGGCTTAAAGCTAAGGAGGTTTTCCCGGCCCCGTCTAACCCCTCTAAAGCCCAAAAAAACCCCCAGCTCATTCGCCCACCAGCCGAAAGGGTTGATCCACGGAGACGGTTTTACTGGGGTTAAGGTTATCGGTTAAGGTCACCCTTAAAGTGTAGGACCCCGGGGGCAGACCTTGGAGACCAATGGTCATGGCCAGCATGTTCTCCACGCTAAAGGTCCGATAACCGCTCATCTCGTAAGGGCCTAAGTTATCTTGGTCGCCAATGATTTGGCTTTCGGCGTCTAAAATGGCGAAAGCCCCGTTAATGGAATAGCTGTAAGTTCCATCGATCTCTTTTTTCTGGGTGAACCCATAAGGCTCGCTGTAGAAGATGAGCGGCTCATGGGGTTGGAAATCCGGGGTGGCTTTAGGTTTATAGGTGCCGAAGTTTTCCGGCTGCTCGGTGACGAAAGCCACGTGGCGCACGCCTAAAGGGGCTTGGTTCCAGATGGCTTCTTGGGCCACCCAGATAGCTTCCAAGGCGGTTTTGTTGTCGCCCACGGCGTGGGCCGCTTTGGCTTTATCCAAGGCCGCGGCCCCATCGGCCCCGGTTTGGGCTAGGGCTAGCCTCGGCGTCGACAGAACCAAAAGAAGAAGTAAAAAGTGTTTTATAAAAGGCATATTTTCCCCAGAAAAGGCGCTGATATAGCCTTAAGGGCCAAAAGTTTTTGACCCTTAAGGAGCGATTGGGGCTTGGCGGCCCCTAGATGGTTATTCGTTAAAAGTGACCACCCCAGTCGCTAGATCAAAGACCCCGCTCACCACTTTTAAGCGGCCTTCTTTGACGGCTTTAGCGATGACCGGGCTGACCATTTGCAGTTTTTCCCGGAACATGGAGGCGGAAAGCTTAATGGCCGCGTCCAAGCGGGCCGATTGCTCTAAGCCCTCCACGGCTTTAACCACTGGGTTGAGGTTAGTTAAGGCCTCGCCCAAAGCCCCGGGCTCTTTGGCCCCAGTGACGGCGGCGGTCACGGCCCCGCATTGGGTGTGGGCTAAAACCACCACCACCGGGACGCCCAAGTGGGCCACCGCGTACTCTAAAGACCCGACCTCATTGACCCCGGGGATGGCCCCCACGACTTTAATGACAAAGATGTCCCCAATGCCCTGGTCAAAGATATTGTCCTCTTTAACCCGCGAGTCCGAGCAAGTCAAGATGGCGGCTAAAGGGGTTTGCCCCTCTTTAGCTAGCTTGGCTAAAACCTCTTTGTCCCGGCGCGGGTAAGTGGCTTGACCGGCGGCGAACCGGGCGTTCCCCTCTTTTAAGGCCTTTAAGGCCGAGTCGATACTGTTGGGGTTAGTGGGGCCAGCGTGGCTAGCGGCTCCGTGACCCGCGTCCTTAGCCTCCGCCGCCTGTAACGAGTTGGTTAAAAGAAAAAAGCCGAAAGCCAAAGCCGCGGCGAAGATAATCATAACTAAGTGGCTCCTTAAACAGTGACCGTAGTTAGTTTTAGGATAATTTGACATTTTTGACGCACCTTAAAGCCCGAAAAAGTCACCGGGCGGAAACTTTAGAGCGGAACGCTCTAAATTGGCGGGTTAAGGCCGCCTGGCTAAGGAGGGGCCTAAACCCTAAAAAATGAACCTTAGCGCTAATAGGAAAAAATTATTATAACAAAAAACGTTCTTAAAGCTAGTTAAGCTCCTAAAATACCCTAGATATAGGGTTTTTAGTTATGGTCAAACATCACCTAGGGCCGTAAAAACAGCCCAAAGACTAAATAGACAACCTCCTAAGACGGCTAAGGGCGGTTCCTCTCGGACGGAATCAGGCTATTTAGCCGCTAAAGCCACTTCCCCTTTGGGGTCGTCTTTGGTCTTCATGTAAGTGGTCATGATTAAAGACCCCAAAGCGAAGACTATCCCCAATAAGAAGGGGAGCCGACGGGAGTACATCCACATCATCCCGCCAACAAAGGGGACGATGACGGCCACGATATGGTTAACCGTGACCCCCACGGCCATGCTGGGGGCGATGTCCTCGGGGGCGGCGATCTTCTGGAAATAGGTCCGAATGGAGACGGTGAAGCAAAAGGTCAATTGGTCCAGGATATACAGCCCAGCGGCCAAAATGGGGTTGTCGCAGAAGACGTAGGCCACGCAGATGGCTAAGACGGTTAAGTATTTAGCGGTTAACAGCTTCTTTTCCCCGACCCGGTTGATGGCTAGGCCAATATAGGGGTTTAAGAAATAATTTAAACCATTGTTAAAAAGAAAGAGTAAACTCATTTGCCAAAGGCTAAAACGGAAGTATTCCACCAGTAAAAAGATGGAAAAGACGGTGAATATCTGCCGCCGCGCCCCGGATAGGCCGGTTAAGACATAAAAGAGCCAGTAACGTTTTTTAAAGACCAAACCCCGTTTTTGGGGGGTTAAACCTTGGTCGCTCGGCCGGTGGAAAAAAGACCAGAGGGCCGCGGTGATAGCGATAAAACCAGCGACCCCAAATAAAAAGCGAAAGTCAAAGCTGGAAAAAGTGAAGATGATAAGGCCCATGGTTAAGCTACCCAAGGCGGTGAACGACCTTAAGCGGCTAATGATTAAGGGGGCCTCGGTTAACTCAAAGTGCTGCAAAGTTAAGGACTGGTTAATGGCCTCAAAGTAATGGAAGCCAAAAGAGGAGATTAAGCACCAGAAGATTAACCCGGGAAAGGAGGGAAACCAACCAGTGGCCGCCACCCCGAGCCCGCAGACCAGGATGGAGAGGGAGGCTAAGGTGGTCTCTTTGGCTAAGGCCAAAAAGAGGACTAAACCAATGGAAAGGAGCCCGGGCAGTTCCTTAATGGACTGGACCACCCCGTTTTCTTGGCCGTTAATCCGGGCGATCTCCACCGCGAAGTTGGCGTAAAGGGCGGTCCAGCCTTGGAAAGCCGCGGCTTGGGCTAGGGTTAGGTATTTTAAATAGCCATAAATAGGCCGAGCTTTGAGCTCTTGGATATTGATCACGCGATTACCCCTTTAAAGGGAAAGGCCAAACGGTCTAGTTTTTGGGGGAATTAGGAGAGACCCAAAAGTTTTTGGGACAGGGCTAAAGCCTCGGGGGAAGGACAAGCCCCCCCGAGCATGCGGGCCAACTCATTGGTCCGATCCTCGGGCGTAAGCTCCTTAATGGTGGTGACGGTGCGGTCCTTTTCCGGGGCTTCGGCTTTGGCCACTAAGTAATGGCGCCCCGGTAAAGAAGCCATTTGCGGTAAGTGGGTGATAACGAAGATCTGCCGGGTTTGGGCTAGCTCAGCCATTTTAGCGGCCACGGTCTCGGCCACCGCCCCGGAAAGGCCGGCGTCGATCTCGTCAAAGACCAAGCTTTGGTCCGAGCGAGGATCTTGGGCGATCTTTAGAGCCAAGGTCACCCGGGAGAGTTCCCCGCCCGAGGCGATTTTGGCTAAAGGCCGGAGCCCTTCCCCGGGGTTGGGGCAAAAGAGGAAGGTCACTTGATCAAGCCCTTTAGGCCCCAAAGTCTCTTGGGGTTGGACGGCGATCTCCATTTGGATCTTGGGGAAACCCAAAGCTTTTAAAGTTTTTTCCAGCTTAGCCGCTAACTTGGCCCCGGCTTGGGACCGTAGGCTCGAGAGCTCTAGGGCCTTGGCCCGAGCGGCCTCTTCAGCTTTAGCTAGTTTTTTCTTAGCTAAAGTCATTTCCAGATCCGCCTCGGCTAACCGGCCTAAGGCGGCCCCCAAGCGGGCGGCTTTGTCCAAAACGTCGTCTAAGCTTGGGCCATGCTTTCTTTTTAGTTTAGCCAGTTGGCTTAAGCGGTCCTCAATTTCCTCCAAGTCCGAGTCGTTTAAAACCATGCCCTTGGCCGCCCCAGATAGGGACCCGGCTAGATCGGACAATTCCACGGCGATGTCCCCGACCGACTCGGCTCGCTCCAGCCAAGCGGGATCCAGCTCGGCGGCCTTAAACATGTTGACCCGTAAGCGCTCTAACCGGGTTAAAAGGGAGTCCTGGTCCCGTTCCAAGTTGTCTTTAGCGGCTAAGAGCAAAGAGGCCAGTTTAGCCCCGGAGCGATGGTGGTTCTTCCGCTCCATTAAGGTCAGATCCTCATTGGGTTTGGGGTTAACCTTTTTAATCTCGGCCAACTGGAACTCATAAAGCTCTTTTTTCTCCCGCCCATCGCGCAACTCGTCCTCTAAGCGCAAAAGGTCCTCCAAGGCCGCCTCTTTAGCCCGATAAAGCTCCAAGGTCTCGGCTAAGGCTAGGGGGTAGTCGCCAAAGTGGTCTAAAAACTCCAGTTGCTTGGACGGGGTGATTAAGTTTTGCTGCTCATGCTGGGAGGAGATGGCTAACAGCTCTTCCCCCCAGGCGGCTAACTGGGTCAAGGTGATTAAAGAGCCATTTAAGCGGATCCGGCTCCGGCCATTGGCGGCCACTTGCCGCCTTAAAATGATCTCGTCCGCTGGGTCTATCCCTTGAGCCGTAAAAAGGTGGGCTAAGCTTTCCGGGTTATTGACCACGAACAAAGCCTCGACCTCAGCCTCCCCAGCCCCAGCCCGAATGAAATCCGGCGAGGCCTTTTGCCCCTTTAATAACCCCAAAGCCCCGACCAAGACGCTTTTCCCGGCCCCGGTCTCGCCGGTCAAAAGATTGGCCCCCGGCCCAAAGGTTAAGGTCAGGCGGTCGATTAAGGCCAGGTTTTTAACTTTCAATTCGGCGAGCATGGGGTTAATGGTTACCTTAAAGTTAGTCCGCCGAAGTCACGCGCAGAACTTCTTGGATGGTGGTTTTCCCGGCCAGCATGAGGTCCAGGGCGTTTTCCCTTAAAGTGCTCATGCCCTCGCGGCGGGCCAAGTTTTTAATGGTCATGGAGTTTTGGTCGGATTGGAGAACCAATTCTTTTAAGGGGTCGGAAAAAGGCATGACCTCCACCGCCGCTAGTCGGCCTAGGTAACCGGTCCCTCGGCACTCGTCGCAGCCCCGGCCCTGGCGCAAGGTTAGATCGCCGGTGGTGATAAACCCCAAGTCCAAAGCCATTTTCCCGGTTAAAACAAACTCGTCCACGCAGTAAGGGCAGATTCTCCGAACTAAACGCTGGGCCATGACCCCAATGACCGTGGAGGCCACTAAAAAGGGCTCTAACCCCAATTCCACCAAGCGGGTGACCGCTGAAGGGGCGTCGTTGGTGTGGAGGGTGGACAAAACCAGGTGACCGGTTAAAGCCGCTTGCACGGCGTTCTCGGCGGTCTCCTTATCGCGCATCTCGCCGACCATGATGATGTCCGGATCCTGGCGTAAGATGGTCCGAATGATGCTCCCAAAGGTGACCCCGACCTTCGGTTGGACGGCCACTTGGTTAAACTGCTCGTGGATCATCTCAATGGGGTCCTCGATGGTGGTGACGTTGACTTCAGAGGTGGAGATCTGGCGTAAGGTGGAATATAGGGTGGTGGTTTTGCCCGAGCCGGTGGGCCCGGTGACTAAGATGATGCCATGGGGATGGCTCATAAAATCTTGCCACTTCCGGTAGTCGTCCGCGTTAAAAAACATGCTCTTTAAGTCTAAGAACAAGGACTCGGGGTCCAAGATCCTCATGACCACCTTTTCCCCAAAAGCCACGGGCATGGTCGAGACGCGGACCTCGGCCTCGGAGTCTTTATGGGCGATCTTGATACGCCCGTCCTGGGGCCGCCGCCTTTCGGCGATGTCCAGGCGGGAGATGGTCTTAATGCGGGAGACCATGGCCGGGTGGATGACCACCGGGAGGGTGTACATGTCGTGGAGGATGCCGTCAAAGCGCATCCGAATTAAAAGGCGATCGCGCTTGGGCTCGATATGGATGTCGGAAGCGTGGGACTCAAAGGCCTCGGCGAAGAGGAGATCGATTAAGTTTTTAATGTGCTGGTCATCGTCAGCGATTTCCGAGGCGTTTTTGAGCTTAACGTATTGCTCTAAGTTACTGACGTCTAGACCTAACCGGGAGCCGCCATCGTACTGGGAGGTGGCCCCCCGGACCGAGGAATTGAAGGCGTAGATTTCGTTAATGAGCTTTTTGAGGTTGCTTTGGCTAACGATGACCGGTTGGATCTCCCGACCGGCCACCCTTCTGACGTCCTCCAAAACTTGCTGGTAAAAGGGGTGCCGAACGCCCACGGCCAACTTGGAGCCCTCCAAGCCCAAAGGCTGGACCAAATGCCGGGCCGCGAAGGATTGGGGCAAAAGGTGGGTGATAAAGTCCAAGTCCAGTTCCCGTTGCTCCACCCGGTGGTAGGCCAGACCGCTATCTTTAGCCATGAGCCGGGCTAAAACGTCGTCATCGATTAAGCGGCCCTCAGCGGCCCCGGGCAAGGGGAGTTTCAGGCTAATTAGGTAGTCTAGTGGATCGGTCACCGAGGCCACGGCTTTGGCGGGGGTTTTCCCGCCCCTGGGTCTACGGCTACTATCGGTTAAAGCCGTTTGGTAATCCCGCTTAATGGCTTCGGCGTGTTGCTGGCCCATGAGCCCCACGCCCAGAAGGAGGTTTAAAAGGTACTCTAAGGTGAATTTGCCAGGCGTGGCTTGGGACATGAAATTATTAGCCTCAAATGGTTTTTTAGGGAATTATTAACTTCATTAGGCTTAACTGATAGGGTTAAGCGGTTTTTGGCGTCCTTAAGGTTCAGCCCGCTGTCCAACCTAAAGGATTAAGGTCCGGCCCATTTTAGCACAAGGGAAGATCTTTAGTAACGGCTCTTAAGGCTCTAGCGGCGATTTTAATGAACCATAAGGCCCTAAGGGGGATCTTAGAGACTGGCCCGATAATTAGAGGAGTTATTTATTTGTCTAAAACCAGTTCAACCTATAATAAACATTGATTGTAATATTAATTTTAATATATAACCATATCTAAAACACCAGTTTTGAAGGCGATTAATCTTTAATTAATCTTTAAAAGGTCGTCTCAATCCTTAGAGTTTCCCCAGTCTCAACGATGAAGCGATAGCCTTCTACAGCTTTAACGAAAAAATAAGGATAACAATGGGACATAGTTATTGATACATTTATGTAATACAATTTAAAATTAATATAAATATAGTTTTTTACGTAACTAATTATTTTCGAAAAAGTCTCTAACAAGCCAACGAATTCCAGCTCCAAGTGGTTGTCGCCGTAGCCTCCCCAGGGTAGTCGACCCGATCCTCAGCGCCATACTTCATGTTGTTTAAGACTTCAATTGCCCTAATTAATTATTGAACTAAAAATTAAAATAATCTAAAATATTGATAAATATATATATGTAATATGTATACATAAATATTTTTATTGTAGTGTTTTTAGCATTTTTTTATAATAAAAGTTCTAAAAACACTTAAAGCTTGGAGTTCGGTTAATATGGAGCGCCCCATTTAAAATCGCTGATGGACCCAGTTAAGCTTCATTTAAAGACTCGCTTTTAAGAAACATCTCCAGGACAATCCGCTAGATAGTCAGGAACCGATGGCGTTTCCACTGGTTGGGCCCTTTTCCGCCACCAACCCATGACGCTCGATTCGATAATAATTTGGAACTAAAATGACTTATACGCCCATAAATACCTATTAAGTCGCGGCGGGTTAAATCATCCTCGCTGTTAACGATTGGGAAAGAACCAGTTGGCTATTAATCGGGCTATTAGCTACCCCCCAGAAGGGCGCGCGAAATTCTTTCTATCGCCTGACAGGGGGGCGGTATTAGCGCGATACATGGAATAGGCGGGACGTCCTTGAACGCTCATTGCGAGCGTAAGTTAAAATTAACGTCGGTAAGTCGCCGATCGATCCGTTTGATTTTTGGCCTTAAGGGGTCTGGTGGCCTCTGGGAGCCG
This sequence comes from Deltaproteobacteria bacterium, assembly GCA_031273455.1. Lineage (GTDB taxonomy): Bacteria > Desulfobacterota > Desulfarculia > Adiutricales > Adiutricaceae > JAIROO01. The sequence continues at coordinate 15,810 of JAISRZ010000105.1, forward strand.
CTGGGAATCTTTGGATATCTTCGGTGGTTCTGGGTCTCCGAGGTCAATGAGGCAGGGGATGGCGCGGGAACCTCTGGTAGCCCCAGCGAGAGCCTCTTAAGGCTCTTGGAGTCTTCTTGGGTACGGCTCTCTAGGAGCCGTTGGGCGCCTTATCGCCAATTTAATACCGCTGTATTTTGGTCAAGCTTCTTGACTTTTTCCGGCAGGGCCACTATTTTATAAATGTTAGGTCGTGTTTTTATTTTTGGATTTTTCGCTTATTAGGGCTTGGCTGATTGGGCCTTTACCCTTATCGCGGCTCAATTTTCTAGTCCCAGTCAGGCAAAATGAGTTAACCGCTTTCTGTTTACAATATTGCTTTTAATTTATTTAATTTAATTATTTTTTATCTTATATTGACATTATATAGTTATTTAAATTATGGAACCAAAAGATTATAAAGAATTAGATATTCCTTATCAAAATAAAGATCTCCTCCAAAAGTTTTTGGTGGATAGA
>JAISRZ010000140.1 GCA_031273455.1 Deltaproteobacteria bacterium
GGTCGAAGGGCCGCCAAAGACGCCCAGAGCGGTATGGATCAGGCTAAAGAGTCTATTAAAGACGTGGTCGGCGCGAGGATCCTCTTGGTGGAGGACAATGACATGAACCAGCTGGTGGCCAGCCGGATTTTAGGGAACGCGGGCTTTTTGGTGACCATCGCCGGGAATGGCGCGGTCGGGGTGGATATGGTTAAAAACGAGGAGCCCTTTGATCTGGTGCTTATGGACATCCAGATGCCCGTTATGGATGGCATTACCGCCACCCGGCAGATTAGGGAACTGGGGTTTAAGGACCTACCCATCGTGGCCATGACGGCTCACGCCATGTCCAGTGACCGGGAGTTAAGCTTAAACGCTGGCATGAACGATCACATTAATAAACCCATTAACGTGCAGGAGCTTTTTTTAACTCTGGCCAAGTGGATCCAGCCTAAAAACGTGGCGAAAAGCGAGAGTTCCGATCAGACGAACTAGAAGCGGATGGAGGCTAAAAGCGATAGTCCCAGTCGGCCAAACGCCAAACTTAACGTGGACTGTGTTAAAAGCGATAACCACAACCGGTCGAACTAAACGCCGGTTACGCGGTCTGGCCTAACAATCCCTTTCAGTTATTGAAACAAGGTTCTGTCTTCGCCCTTAGCGGCTTTCTCCTGAAGGTTTCCAATCTTCTGTTGGATCTCCGGCCAAGACTGAATTAGGGAGTTATAGTCAAAGGCTTCCGGGGCCCAGCCTTTTTTCTCGCAGAAGTTGTACAACATGTAAGCCAAAGAATGGGCCCGGGCGACCGTATCGCCATTATCAGCCTCAACCACTATTTTGGCGCAGAGGTCCATTCCCACTGTCTTTAAGGCGTGGGTTAATTGGTGGGTCAAAAGCCAGGCGTTGTCTTCACCAGGGGTCGCCTTTTTAGGCAGCTCGTCTAAACCGTAGAGACGAACCTTCCCTTTCTTGGCGAAGAGAACTTTTTTATCCACTAATTTTTCAATGGAAGTATTTTTAGCCCGGGCGAGAACATCAACATCTCCGTATTGAATTTCTCCAAACTTAAATTGTGTAAATAGGTGGTAGCATAACCAACTGTCTATATCTAAGCTTCCTTCTAATTCAGCAAAATATTTGTCAAGTTCTTCATTAATGATTCCAAGTGCTGTTCTAACAGGAAGAGTAGATCCATCTGTTTCTACAATCTTGGAGTAACGGGAATAAATGGCCATACCTGGACCAATGGACGCCTGGGCCATATCCACTGGGGCGATTCTTGAACGGCGTAAATCATTAAGGGCGACCTTTAACTCCTTCCTTAGATGATTAACAAAATCTCGGTGAGAGCAAGGCTTGGCGTCTTTAGGCCTCTTCCGGCAAACCAGAACTATAGATGAGGCTAGGGCGTTGGCTTCTTGGGCGTTAGCCCGATTTCCTAATTCCGATTTAATAGGCCAAGTCCCGGTTATGGTAAACCCTGAATCAATAAGGGCCGCTAGCATGGTCTCCCAACCGGTTGAAGCGATTTTAGCTTCAGAGGCAGGTCCATCCGCGTCTTTTTGTTTGAAGGCGTAATAGATGGTTAGAGGAAAATCCTCGGAGCAATACTGATAAAAATTGGCAAAGACTTGTTTGAGACCGGATTCGAAATGTTTTTTGGCCTTTTCTTTGTCTCCAAAACGATAATGATCAGCCACAAGTTCTTCGTTTTTAGGTGTTTTTATTGTACTAAATATTGATTTATATATTTTTTTAAGAGAATGTCGAAGCCAAATATAAAAATAGTCTGAGATATTGGCATAATGAATATTATCATAATATGGAGGGTCCGTAGAAATAATAACATTTCTAAGTAAGTTATCGGTCTGCGCGTCCGCCTGGTTAACGATAGCCTCATTATTGGCTGGGAACGCTTTGATGGCTTTAACAATCCATTCGGTCATATTTTTAAAACTACCGGTACTGGCCGAAAATGGGTTACCTTCCGCGTAATCCCAAATCATTGATATGGTCTGTCTGGTAAAAGTATTTCGTATATTTTCCCTTGAACTATCCCATGAACATAAATTTGAATGACGATCGGTCATTTTATCAATTATAAAACTTAAATAAACCATAACAGCCTGGCTATAAGCTTTGGCCCCAACTCCTCCATCCGCGAGACCAATTTTGTCTTTGGTTAGGCTCGCCTCTTTCGCGTCATTTTCTATTTCTGGTTGAATTGCGGAAAGCTCTTCGCATAAAGTTGTCAGAAAAATTGATTGCCGCGCTGAAAAAAGATCAGAATAATTAGTTAATCCATAGTTTACTGTTCTAAACCCCAGAGCTTGACTAGGAATCTCTTGATCGAAATCAGGAACTATTTTACTAATAGCGGCTGATTGCGCATGAATTTTATTTGCTGGTAAATATATACGACCGTTGTTGTCTATGCTGACAATAGCCATCAGGGACGCGTCTAAACTCTTATTTTGTCCCTCTTCCCTGATATATGAAAAGCTAATCGGACTGTGGCAAATAGCGCACTTAGCCCCAAGCCTTCCTACAGTCCCTTCTACCTTTGATTTTCCAATTTTAATATTATAATCAACCTGGCCATTTTTAAGATAAGGTTCTATATAATCTCCTTTATTTGAAAGAGAAAATGAACGAACTAATGGCGTCATAACGCCGCAAGCTGGATTAGGGCATTTTACGGTTCGAGCCCAAAGCCAGGCTATAACAGTGGAATCTAGCTTAGAGCCTTCTTGATCGGGGACTTTAATGGTTGGATATAGCTGGCTAATCTTTTCAAAAACCCTTTCGCTTAAAACCTCAGCGTAATACTCCACGTCTTTCGCTAAACCATTGGCTCTTTCCCAAGCGCCACCCTTTAGCCCCAACTTCAAACTGTCAGGGTTGACCGGTGGTAGACCAGAGAACTTTGGTGGAATTTCCACCATGGCTTTATTGATCATGACCGCTACTGGATTAAGATCGCTAGCGTTGACCCTAAGCCCTAGCCTCTGAGCTTCTAAAGGAATCGCGCCACCGCCGGCGAAAGGATCTAGAAATTCGGGGAGTGAATCGCCGCATGATTTTTTAATCTCTTTACGAGCGGCGGATAAGACCCCTTCATTATTGGAATTTTCCCAGAGGATCAGTGTTTCGATTAACTCAAATAACCGGTCTCTTTCGGCGTTTTGTTCGTCTTCCGAAGGAAATAAATCAGGTCTTGAAGAAGGGTCGTCAACTAAGGACGCGAAAAGAATCGCTCTAGCGGCGGCTAAAGGCCTTCTGGCCCACCAAAGATGAAGAGTTGAGGGGTGACCGTGCCTTATGGATTTCTCCCGCGCTGATTCCCTATTGATAGCGATAAGCGGCAGAGCGACTTCAATTAACTTCTTCTTCATGATCGAACGAAACCTTTATGACCAGCGCTGATAAAAAAACTGTATCGAAGGCGTTTTAACTATCAAAAATTTAGTGATTACGGTAACTTACCCTTAGAAATAACACGGGTGTTCAGCCTAAGAACCTCGGATTTTCATAGAGAAAATGAGTGGACTCACCTAATAGGCGGCTTCATTAAAGTCTGGGTATAATCTCAGGTATTTAAACGCTAATAAAGAGCGATTAAGTCTACTATTTTCCGCGAAAGAAGTCACTTTATTTTTCCCCAGGAAGAACAATATCAGCCTGTGGTGTATCCGTTCAGGTATTTGGCGCGCCTAAAAGCCCCAAAGGCGGCTTAAAAGGGGCAAAAAGTCTTTAGATTGTGGCCAAACGGCTTTTTCGCCACCTTTCGAAAACTAGCCCTATGGTTTTATTTACGCCAAAGCTAGAGCTTGGTTGAGGGCTTAGGGGCGAAAACGACCTTAATAGGTTTACCATAGCCGTAGACCGCCATCCCCTGATCAATAAACTCATCGGCGTCTAGTTTCAAAACGGCGTGATAATCTTTATCCTTGATGGCGGTAAGGGCCAAATGGGCGGCCATAGACAAGTCGTTATCAATTTCCTCTTCAGACTGTACCCAACTAGATATAGCGTTTTGAAAGGTTTCCGCGATTTCTTCTGGAGAAAGTTTTTCCCGGGCTACCTTAGCCAAAGTTTTTTTGAGCTCCCCTTCAGTTAACGAAGTTAGGGCGGCTTGGGCCAGAAGGTGGTTAGCCTCGGCCTTAGTTAATCGCTTCGGGGGGGTAGGGGATAAAATTTGTCTGATTTCCGCGGTTTTAAGTTTTCGCCTGGCCAAGTTGGCTAAAACCGTATCCACCTCATCTTTTGGTAGCCTTTCCACGGCCTTAACGGCCAAAAATTTATCTTCTTCCTTGGGTTTAAGCTTTTTATTAGGGCAAAATTTTAACTCAATGAGGCCATACACCCGGTTCCCTAGATTAACGGCCAGGTCTAGCCGTCCAATAGTTCCCGGTGGTTCGGAGCGCGCCTCTAAACCCAGGCCCCAAAGAATCAATCGCAGAGCGCGGTGGAAGGCCTCCTCGCCATCTGG
>JAISRZ010000149.1 GCA_031273455.1 Deltaproteobacteria bacterium
TAAACATAAATCATGCAGTGGGAGTTTTTAAAGATCAATTTATTGTTGCGATGCTTACCGATGATCTTGACAAACGAGCCGAGCAATTACAAAATATCATTATCCGACTTACCAAAAAAATGATACCGATACGAACAAACCGGTCAATAGAAAGAAATAAAAACCCAAGAAGAGCAAATTTCCACCATAATCAAAAATCAAATTGTTAGCTCAAAAACTTAACATAATTCTAGCCCATGTTTAACAGGTACACTATGAGTTTAAATCAACAATATAATATATATATGAGATACTTTTATTGCATTGCAAAAGAAAAATCTGTTAAAAATATTTTAGTTAAGAAATATTTAAACAACCTTCTTTAGAGGAATCAAGGCCAACTGCATCAAAAATTTGTTTCTGTTCAGCGTTGATATTTATAAGTAGATTCCTAAAGCAAATTCTTTTTGCGTTTGGATACTTAAGTGTATTAAGAGCAATAGTAGAAAGTTTTCTAACTATTGTTGGCCAGCTATCATGAGAATAAATATTCTTAAGATTATGTCTGATCCAGTTAACGCATTGATATGCTAAAATAGTAATAAATAAATGTCCATCAATTCTATCTCCTTTATGATGGTGAATCGGTCATAATCCGAATCTTGGCCGCCAATGACTGGGCAAGATTTTCTATGTCATCACTTGGTGTCCAAAAAATATTTTGATTGCTTAAAATAGAATTAATTCTTTCAGTTAATTGAGGCCAATTTTCTTTTTCTAATTTAAAATCAGTACCTAAGTATAATACAGTAGACTGAATACATTTATTATTAACCCATGAATTGCTGACAAGAGAATAATGTATCGTAGTCTTATTAGTTTTTTTATTAATTTTTTTTATTTCACGGATAAACATATATCTAATTTCTCGCTAACATAGTTTATTTTATTAATTGCAATGTTATATGAATCGTCTATTAAATTATTGTTTATGATATATTGAATCTAATGAAAAATAGTAAAACACTACTCCGCAGTATGCCATCACCGGTCTTAATGTTTTTTATGCCCGTTAGCTGTTAATGTTAGTGCCCATATAATATTTGCAATTTGCAAAAAATAATTACTTAGTAAACTTAGTCGTATTATATCACCGCTTACTGAATTGTAAATAGACTTCTGATCTCTGGGGCGCTAGAAAAAATTACCCTCTCAATGGCATATAATTTATTACTTAAACAATGCATAATTAGATAAAACAATGATTATTACATGTAATTACATATTCTTACTTATAACGACCTGTTAAACTTGGGCTAGGATGGTAAGGTAATTCATGGCTTCATGCTTAAGTTGTTGACATTGCTTAAAAAACCAGAGGCTTTCCCTTAATAACCTCCGCTTTCCCTCATAACCCCCGTTCCCTCACAATTCGCGCTTCCCTAATAACAACCTCGGTTCCGCTTAGCGCGTCGGGGGGTTTAGCCGCCTTAAAAAGCCTTGGCCAAGGGCGCCTGGCTTAGGGTAGAGGATTAGTCGCTTAAAGCCAATGGGGTAGGGGTTAATTGACTGGAAGCGTTGGGGCGTAAAGGCCAAAAAGGCGACGTTTTTACGGTAGAAGCCGCAACTGACCTAAAACCTCGATAAACCTCTCTTTAAGCTTCCGAGGGGCGCTGGGGGGCCAGATCCTTTCCGTCAGAGCCCGCCAGAAGTCCTTATCGCCGGGGTCTAAATCTCGTTCAGGTCTTAGGGGGGTATAGTCGGGATCCACCGTGGCCCTGGCCACTTCTCTTAAGAACTCGGTTTTTAGAAGATCGGGATCGTTAATGGGGTTCATTGGGGAAAGCTTATAACCAAAGGCGTCTAGGGACGTTGTGTAGAGATTAGAGCCTGGGTCTTCGTTACTGGGGCCCTCTTTATCGGCGGCCTGTTTATCGGAGGCCCGGTTATCGGGGTTAACGATACCTAACGCCTCGTTATCAAAGTCAGCGTTATCTTTAACCCACAACCTTTTAACCGCCGCGTAAACCTCGTCCACCGTGGGGATAGCTAAGCAGACGCGTTCCGGGCAAGGCCGACTTTCTGGGCAAGGGCCGCACGGGGCTAGAGTTTGAGCCACTAAGTGGTTAGGTCCATAAGGGCCAGTCTCGTGAGCCAAAGCTGGGCCAAAGTAAAGGCCAATGATGGGGACGTTGATCGCGGCCCCTAAGTGAAGCCCGCCCGTGTCCGGGCCGATCAATAAGTCCAGTTCGCTAAGCGTCGCGGCTAGTTCCGCGAGGTTAGTTTGACCCACCAGGTTCACAAAATCCGTCTCACTCCCGAAGGTTAAGGAGACCGCTTTACCTAAAGCTCTTTCCTTTTGGTCCCCCAGTAAGACTACTTGGGCGTTATGGATTTCCATTAGCTTCTGGCCGAGCGCGGTGTAGTTTTCCCGGGGCCAACGCCTTCTAGCGTTTCCGGCGCCTAAGATAAAACCGACTTTAGGGCGTTCCTGGGGTCGTTCTTGACCTTTAACGCCTTTAGGCGTTAAAGGCCAGTAAAGCTTAGCCTCGGGGGAGGGCTTGGGGGTCAAGGAGCGCCAGACGTCCACGAGGTTAAAGGGCGAATAGCGTCGGTTAACCCGTAAAACGGCTAAGGCCACTTCTTGGGCGATGGGCAAACTTAAGGCGCCGTGGTGAAGTCTGGGGCCATAAACCTTAGCTTTAAGGTTTTGGGCCCGGATCTTTTCTAGAACGCTTAGAGCCGCCGGGGCCATAGAAAGGTTGCATAAAGGGCCCGAGCCTATTGACGGTAAGGTCAGGTTAGGCTCGGGGTTCCTAGGGTCAATGGTGAAGACTTCAGTGACTAACCCCGATAGTCTAGCCGCCTCGGCGACCGAGTTTTGGGCGGCCACTAGGTACAGCTCATTAGTCTTTAGGCTTAGATCCCGGATAAGGGGAGTGGCTTGGATAAAGTCCCCTAATTTCGCTAAGCACAGAACTAAACCTTTCATGGGGCGTAACCTAAAACGTTATTAAAGATCTTCTTTAAGCGATGGACGTAGAGATGCTCGCCTTCGATCCGCTTTTGGGCTTTAGCGATAACCTTAAACCGCTCATGGGGGTTTTTTAAGTAAAAACTGGCGAACTCTTTAGCCTCCATAGGGTCCGCGTAAGTGACCGCCTCATCGGCGGCGAAAAGGTCGTGGATCTGGGTTCTTTCGTCGGTTAAGAGAAACCCGCCCGCTAAAGGGGCGTCAAAGACCCTTTGGTTTAAACCCGTCTTCATTTGGGCGCTAGTGACGTTTAGGTTAATGGCCGTGGAGCGGTAGAAGGCGGCCAGATCTTGGTAGTAGTCCAAGGAAGGCCCGCAAACGGTTTGGGGCAATAACTTTAACCAGCCCTCATCGCCTCGAACGGTTAAGTTAAAGGAGCTTAAGGCCTTTAAAACGGCCACCCGGCTTAAGCGACTGGCTCGCCAGGTGATTAAAGCCCCTAAGGCCCGTTTTTGGGCCGGGTTTAAGCTTTCCTTAGCCAGAGCTAGGGTTTCCGGGGCGCTAGTTTCCGGGGCTAGGCTTTCCGTCTTGGGGGTTAGATCCGGAGTCAGAAGAAATTTGGCGGCCATTTGGTCGATGGTGGGTAAAAACCCCGGGTCTAAGCCCGTAAGCTTCAGGTACTTTTCCGTGGCCTTAGCTAAGCTATCGCCGACAAAGGCCAAATCCCGGGCGATATGGCTGGATCCTGGGGCGAAGTAGTGGAGGTCCGAGGCTAAGGGCAAAAGCTCCACCTTGGTTAATCCTAGGGCCTTTAGAGGCTCAATATAGTCGCGGTCCCAAGAAAAAACAAAGATATCCCCTTGGGGCCCAGGCTCCAAGATATATAATGGGCTATCCACAAACCAGGAGGCCAAAGGCAAACCTAAACGCCGCAAAACGCTTAATAACAAACCATCCGTGTCTAACCCTAGGTGGTTAACGGTTAAGACCAGATCCGGCCGAAACTCTTTAATCTCCATTAAGAGCGACCGGTACTCTTGGCCTTGGGTGTTTAAGGGGTCAAAGGGCCAAGGTTTAACCTCGCCCTTTAGTTGCGTTATAGCCCGGGGGATCTCCCGACCTAAGTAGTAACCCGCGTCTAAAAACAAAACCTTGGGCGGCTTATTTTTCGGGGCTTTAGGGTTTAATGAGGCTGGGTAAAGGTTCTGGTCCAAGCGGAGGTTGGCCGGGCGAGCTAAAAGGGTTACCGGGGCGCTAGAGGGTAGAACTTTAAAGCTTTGACCTATAAACCAGGTTAATTTTGGTCTTTTAATAACTAAACTAAGATCCCGGGCCAGAAAGGCGGCCAAAACCAGCTCTAAGCGCGGTTCCACCAAAGCTAGCTCCGCGTCCAGAGGAAGGCTAGAAACTAAAGCTTCCAGTAAGTAACCGAGGCCCAAGCCTAAGACGGTCACGCCTTTAACCTTCGGGTCATAACTTTCGAAAAACTTCTGGGCTAAGGTCGCGTCCTCTTTTTGGGGGTTAACGGCGCTAGTTAGCCTTTTGGGTCCGGAGCCAAGGTCTAAGGCTAAAGCGGGAAGACCTTTGGGGCTTAACTCCAAAAGAACCGCCCCTTTCTCCAGGGGGATGGTGACCTTGTCGTTAGCTAGATCATAGGGAAGGCTAGCTAAAAGGCTAGCCAGATCGGGGCGCGTAACCGTTAAAGCCTCTAAGTTCCGCTTTAAGTTGTCTTTAAGCCAAGAGGCTGTCACCGGCTTTTCCCGTTTGGACGAGGCTTACCGCAGAGCCTCGAGCTTTTAAGCACAGACGAAACAACCGTTCCCACTCTTTAGCCACTTCCGCCCAGGCGTAGCTTTGCCGGATAATCGCTTGAGCTTTTTTAGCTAAGGCCAAGGCTTTGGCCGGGTTCCCTAAAAGATCTAAGGCCCGCTCCACGTAGTTTTGGGCGTACTGGGGGGTTTTGGGGCGGCCCGAGACTTTAAAATAATCCTCCACCACCGACTCAGTTAAGGCGTAGTCATTGGTGGTTAGAATAGGGGTGCCTAAAGCTTGGGCCTCTAGAGCCACTAAGCAACTAATCTCCGGAAAGGAGCAGGGGTAAGCCACTAAAGAGGCTTCGGCTAAATGGCGGTAGTATTTATTTTTGCTTAAAGGGCCTAAGTTAGTCACGTCCGGCGAGCTTTGAGCCAATAATTCCAAGTAAGCGTAAAGCTCTTGGAGCTCGGGGGAAAGGAGACTAGAGTCCACGTGGTAACCGCAGATCTCTAGTTTGAGCTCGGGTTTAGCGGCCTTTAGCCTCGGCCAGACGTTTTCCAGCAATATTTTTAACCCTCGCTCAGGCCGCGAGGCGTAGAGGAGCTTATTGGGGTCGCGTTTAGCCCCCTTGGCCGCCGCGTCCAGTAAGTCAAAGTCTAAGCCATTTCTAGTTAAGACCATGCGATCGGCTAACTGGGGCAACCGGGTCAAAAAGTTATTCCGGTGAAAGGAGGAGAGGACTAAAAAAAGATCGATCTCGTCATGGACCGACTTTAAGACATGGGCGTTATCCAAGGTGTCATGGTTCCAGAGGACCTTAATAAGGGCCCGAAAGGGGATGTTAAAGGCCCCAAAGAACCGACTGACTACAAAGACGTCAAAGTTTTCCTGGGCTAAGCGCTTTAAGCTGGAGCGAAAGGGATGGTAGGTCACGCCCTTATGGGTGGCGGTTTCCGTACAGTTGTTAAAGGCCACCACCTCGTGGCCCCGGGCGGCTAAAGCTCGGGTGACGCCAATAAAGGCGCTTTCGCTCCCGCCAAGAGGGGCTTTTTCCAAGGCGTCGCCGTTAAAGGGGAGGCCATCGGTGAAAAAACCGATTTTCACTTACCCCCTCCTTGAGCCTTTAAGCGCCTATCAGCCCCTTTAAACCCGGGGTTCCGTTCGGCTAAACGGCCCCTGACTTCGTTAGCTAGCTCGGGACGCGCGGTTTGGGCGCCCAAGCGGGCTAAGGCCAAAGAGGCCCCCGGGCGGCTGGGGTTAAAAGCGATGGCTTTTTTATAGGCCGCGATGGCCCCGGGGATATCGTTAACCTTAACTAAAAGCTGCCCCAATAAGGACCCGGCCGAGTAGCCCAGCTCATCTTGAGTGGCCCCCCAGCCAGGATCGGCCAAATCTAATGATAAAGCGATTTTTAGCTCCTTAATGGCTCTTAAAAAATCGTCGCTAGCCACCATTCGGCCTAAAAAATAATGTCCCGGCCCATACTTGGGCCGTAAGCTGGTTAAACGCTCCAAAGCCTTTACAGCTAAGCTCTTGTCCCCCAAACTAGCTTGGATCCGCGATATTAGGATTAAACTATGGGCTAAAAGGGCGGGGTTTTCGGCCTTTTCCACGGCGGCGGTTAACCAGACTAAGGCTAAGTCGCGTTTTTTTAAGTTAAAAAGAGTCCGGCCAGTTTGGTACAGTTGGTAGGGGTCAGTGGTTTCCTCTAGCTTATCGGCCAATAGCGCGAGGTTCCGCTCGCCTTTCCGTTTAGCTAAAATAGGATCGGCGTAACCCCAGTGGGTGATAATAAGATCGCTATTTTTAATGGGGTAGGTTTTAGGAAAAGCCAGTTGCTCATGGACTTTCCCTTCCCAAAAGATGTCGGGTTTTCGGGGAAAGACCCTTATCTGGAGGATTTCCTCGTTTTGGGGGATTATCCTTTCTAAACCGAAGTAAATAGTGGGCTCTAAGGTTAGTTTTTCTTTAAAGGCGAAAAGGGCCTTTGGCTCAATGGCGTTATCCGCGTCCAACCACAAAACGTAATCCGCGGTCACTTTAGCTAAAGCCGCGTTTCGGGCCACGGAAAAATCCTGGGGCCACGGCAGATGGTAAACCTTGGCCCCGGCCTTTTCGGCCAGGGCCACGCTTTGGTCCCTGGAGCCAGTGTCCAAAAAAATGGCCTCATCGACCACGGGCGTTAAAGGAATTAAACTTTGGCTTAAGTTCTTTTCCTCATCCCGAGCGATCATCAGTAACCCTAAGGTGGGTTTATGATTGGCGTATGCCCGCATGGAAGCCTTTTCTTTTAGCTTAGAGCCTCATTAGTTGGGTTAGGCTAGGGCTAAAACCCCTAACAACCCTCGTCAAACTAGAGCCATGATAAAACTGGCCTTAGCCTTTTGGCTATCTAAGCTAGCCTCGAGCCGAGGCTAGCCATATTATTTTTAAGTTATAACTTTTTACCTACAACTTAGCTAGCATCTTCAGGACCATGCTCTCGGCTTTTTTCAGCTCGTTTAAGTAGCCAGTCCGGTTGGGGGCCCGTTTAGCCGGGGCTAGGATCTGGGCTAAAAAGGCGCTGGCCCGGGACAAAGAGCCCATCTCGGCTAAGGCTCTGGCCGGATCTTTGGCCGCTAACCGCCAGAGGGAGGTTAAGAGCCCGGCCATCTGCCTTAAGTCGGCTTTTAGCTCTTTGGGGGCCGGTTTGGGGGTCCGGTCCAAGTGACTGGCCAAATTTAAGGGAGCGATACTGGGGAGGTTAGCTAAGACCGCGTTTAAAGGGGCCTCCTCAAAGCCGTCAATGGCCGCCCCAGCGGCGGAGGCGTTAATGAGCCTAGTTTCTTTGGTGGCTCTTTTAATGGTCTGGGCCGCCTCAGCGTACCAGTTTAACGAGGCCAGTAAAGAAGTGTTGGTCTCCACGGTGGTGCCGTAGACCCCCGGGATCTTTAAAGTTTCCCCGGGGTTTTCGTCAATGACGTTATCCATGGTCCCAGCGGCGTGGAGCCATTTGCCCTGATAGGCTTGATCTTGGCCCACCAAGATTAAGGGCCGTAGACCCCAGACGTAAGCTAAAGCGAAGGCCGCGGTCCCAGCGTTCCCGCCTTGGGGCAAATAGAGCCCTTGGCTTAAGATCTGGGCTTGCCCGCCGTTTAAGTGGTACAGACTCCGATAATACCCGGGGACCTTAAAGTGGTTCGGGTGGCAGCCAGCGGCCCCGGCTAAGACGGTTTGGCTCCAGAGGGATTTGGCTTCCTCTTCGGTTAGCTTTAAGTAGGAGCTAGTGTCCGAGGACTCCAAGACCACAATGACCTGGGGGCTAACCCCTAAGCTTAGTAAGGGTTTTAAGGCGGCGGCCGCGCAGAGGATGAGCCCCTTGTCCCCGGCCTCCCGTAAAAGGGCCCCGTTTTGGTCTAGACTAGGCCCCGCGCCGACCACAAAGGCGGGCCGTGGGGATAACCGTCCCTTTAACAACAAAACGTCCGGTAAAGTCGCGCACAGGCTAATGTTCTCAATGAGATTATCTAAAAAGATAGAGTCCGTGGTGGCCTTGGTCTTTTCAATGACCCGGCGCCGCACGAGCTCAGCCTCTAAGTGGGTGTTAAAGGTGGCCGCGGCTTCGGGCCAGAGCTTTTGGTAAGCCGGAATGGTCACCACCACCGGCGGCGGGCCATCTTTATGGACCAACTCCCGGGAGACAAACTCCCGAAAGGCCGGCCATTCGGTGGCGATCTCGGCGTTAAACCCTTGGACCCGGCGGTCCATATAAGTTTGGACCAAAGCCTGGTCCGGCTCGAAAACGGCGATGCGAATGTGGGGGAAACGCTCCCGGATGATCTTTAAGTGCCAACCTAAGCCTAAGCCCAAGACCAAAGCCAGTTCCGGGTTCGGGCCTTGGGGCCTTTTGGCCAGACCCACGTCCAACCATTGGCGAGCTTCGCCTAAGGGGTCTTGGGGCCAGTGGACGATTTCCCCGCCATACATTAACCCAGGGCCAATGGGCCCGGGGATAAGTTGGGGGGTCAATAAGCTCGCGGCCCGGTTATCAGAGGTTAGCTTGGTTGCGTCTGGCATAGTGGCTCCTTTAGTTGACCGCGAGATATGAGGCTTGGCCGGCTTTGGCGAAGATGCTTAACAGAGTTTCGTTGTCGGGGTTAAGCTCCAAAGCTTTCCGGCAGATCTCCACCGCCTCGGCGGTGGCTCCGTAGTCCAAAAGGATCTCGGCCATACTGGTGGCGCTTTCCACGTCCCCGGGTTGGGCGTGGAAGGCGGTTTGGAAGAACTCAAAGGCCGTCCAGACCGCGGGGTCCTGGGGTAAGCGACTAAAGCCCGGGGTAATGACCTCGCCCCGATCGAGGAGCGTTTGACCGATCCTTTTGACCGCTGAAAAGGGGATAGTGTTCGGGCTTAAAGCCGGAAACTCCGGATCATTGGTGAACCTAATGAGCCAGTCCCGAGAATCGCTTAAAGAGCCCGAGGCCAGTTCCATGATGCCTAAACCCAAAGCCCCGCGGGATTCCCCGCCCTCGTAAGCTTGGGTTAATAGCTCCCGAGCTTCTTTGGGGTGGTTCCTTAACCTTTCGATGTGGCCTAAGCAGAAAAGCCCTTGGGGGCTAATAAGATCGTTTTTCCGGGCCTTTTCCAGTAAGGTGGCCGCCCGTTGGACCCTTTTAAAACCCTCTTCTTTGGGCCAGCGTAAAGCCGTGGCGAATAAGACCCGACCTTCCCGGTCGTAAGCCTTTTCCCCAGTTAAAGCGGCCCCCGGGTTTAACCCTTCGATGGTGGCCATAAATTTCGCGGCCCGGTGCTCAATGTCGTGGGCTTGGGTCACTTTCTCTTGGGCTCTTTTAGCCACCCTAATCCGTCTTTTCTCGTCCCCCAGCCAGTTTTCGGCGGCGGCTAAGATGTCCTCGGGGTCGAACCAAGCGAAGTCCTCGCCGGCTTTAAAAAGCTCGCCTAAGTCCCCGCCCGCCTTTTCGGTGAAGAGAACCGCCCCCGAGGCCATGGCCTCCAACATCCGGGTGGTCACCCCGGGGAAGAGGTTTTCGTTTAAGGCCAGCTTGGACTGGCGATACAACTGCCCAGACTCCGCTGGCCCAACCCAACCGCCTTCTTTGGAGCCAGCGGTTTTAATGGTGTACCGACTGGACAGAAGATCGACTAAGCGACTTCTTTTGGGGCGAGTGGCTGGGTCCAAGTGGCCGACAAAGCCAAAGTCGTACAGTTTTTCCGCGGAGTCCTCGGGGCCCGGTAAGTAGCTTTTAGTGTCCACCCCCACCGGGAGCCAGCTCGCGGCTAAACCGTCCTCTTGGGTTAAAGTCTCGGTTAAAGGCTTTTGGTCGGTGAACACATAGTCAAACAAATGGGCGAAGTCCCGCTGCCACCAGTAGTTAATGGGGGTATCCACGGCGTAGTAGACCTTAGGGACAGCGTAGATCCCACTTAACCCATCAGGCCAGAAGTGGGAGCCCAAGTGATCCACGTAGACCACGAGATCCGGTCGGTCCTTTAAGTTATTAAAAAGGGTGTCCACCGGATAGCCTTCCTTATGCGGTGGGGCCATAACCGTATGGCCCATGGCGTGAAAGGCCTGGTGAAAGTAGTCACTACCCAAGCATAATATAAGCATGGTTTCTCCCTTTAAGGCGTGGGGCCAAAGGACCCGGCCGGGATAGGCGTCTCGCCGGCCATAAGAGGTTGATGATGGTTTAAGCCAACGGTCGGTAAACCGCCAGCGGCTTTGGCGCAAAGGTCGCAGCTAGAAGGTCGGTCAGATCCGGCGGCTAAAGATAGAGCCACGGGCGAGTTCCAGACCTCTTTAATAGTCTTTTCGGGAAAATAGCCTAAAGGATTTAACCGGCCAAAGTCCGAGCAACAGGGAAATAGCCCCCCATTAGCGTGGAGAGCTAAGCGGGCTAAGGGATCTAAGCAAGAAGCCATTTTTCCCGCGGAAGGCGGGTCAGCTAGGGCTAGATCCAAACGCTGGGTTATATTGTGGTACCTTTGAACCGAAAGGTAATCAGCTAGACTCCAAAACGCGTCGATAAAAGCTTCTTTTTCCTTATAGTTAAGGCTGGTCGCAACGAAGCTTAAACGCAATAAGGGCGTGGAAATATTAAGCTCTTTTCGAAGGGCCAAAAAGGCGGTGATATTTTCCATTAAGGTTAAAAAGGATCCGCCTGGCCGCATGGCCGCGTAAGTCGTCTCAGTCACCGCGTCCACCGAGATCATCAGGCGAGTTAGACCCGCTTTAATTAAACTTAAACTAACTTCCGGGGTTAACATTAAGCCGTTAGTGATTAAGGTCACATCCAAAACGCCAAGGCTTACGGCTTCTTTAACCCATAAACTTAGGTCCGGGATCAGCAAGGGTTCGCCGGTTAAACCTAATCTAATAGAGTAAAGGGATTTATTGGCCCCTTCTTTTAGAGCTAACTGATAGATTTTAGGATCTAGATCTAAACCTAACCCCGGAAAGGTCGGATCCTTTTGCCCACACGGGCACATGGGGCAGGTTAGTTGGCAATTGGTGGTGACATCCACGTCCAAGTGCGGCGGAAAATCGGGTCTGACGCCCCTTTCCGCGAGCTTAAAAGCTTTCCTATAGGCCGTGAACGCCGGGCCATAGGCCGACGCGAGAACCGCATCGGGATCAACGCGGCCATAAAGGCTGATTCTTTTATTGGAAGAGGCGTTATTCATAAAGAAGACCGTTATGAGCTTTTAATAAAGGTTTTAACTATTTAAGTTTGTGGCTAAGACCTTCTAGGCTAGGAAAATCCTAGCGGTTGACCTCAAGTTAGCAATTCCGGCGCCAGGATCTAGGGAAAAAATGACCTAGTTTTGCGGCTAATCCTCGGCCTAATAGCTAGAGTTTAGGGCTAACTAGCGTTGAACGGTTTAAGGCTGATGGCGTAAGACGAGATGGGCCAGATAGGGGGCCAAAGTGGCTGGTTAAAATTGGGGGAGCGACTATAGCGGTCAATCTTGAAGGGTTAGACGCGGGCCGCTTAGGGGGCGAGGCTAGGGAAAGCTGGGGGGCCAGTCGCAAAATTAGCCAGTTTTAAGACTAAAAAGATAAGTGTAATTAATATTAGGATGATATCAGAATAATTTTAGGCAAACATAAGGTTAATAAACTTAAATTTTCTAAAAAAAATAAGGCGGTTATATCAGTTTTTGGGCTTTTTCTGGTCGTCACCGCCTAAAACACAAAAGGAAAGAGCTAAAGGCACAATGACAATTAAAGTAATATATAAGGCGTAGGGCGTGGCCGTGGGCAAGACCAAAGCCAAGATCAAAAGACCGCCCACCCATACCAAAAGAGCTAGACCAAAGACAAACATGGCGAAACTCCATAACCAAAATGACCGGGCTTTCCGGGCTAAGGTCGCCAACGCTAAGGCGGTGGGCCGAAAGTCTAGGGAGCCAGGGTTTAGGGAGCGTTAGTTTAGGGAACTAGCCTTAAAGACTGACTGGCCAGATAATCCCGAATGGTCGCGTCATAGGCTGAGGTCCGGGCGAAGGCTTTTTGGGCCAGACCCTTTAAACAACCCGGGGACACGGCTCCTTGGTTATCGGTCATCTCTTTAACCAATAATGGGTAATCCGTGGGATCGGACAGGACGGCCACGGCTGGGTGGTTTTTAGCGGCGGATCTAAGTAAACAAGGCCCCCCGATGTCGATATTCTCCAAAGCCTCGGCGAAGGTGGTCCCTTCTTTGGCGATGACTTTTTCAAAGGGATAAAGGTTGACCACCACCAGATCAATGGCCTCCCAGCCCAACTCAGTCATCCGCTCTTGGTGCGCGGGGACATCCCGGCGGTATAAAAGGCCAGCGTGGATTTTGGGGTGAAGGGTTTTGACCCGACCGTCCAAAAGCTCCGGGGAGCCGGTGTAATCGGCCACCTCAGTTATGGCCACGCCCGCCTCGGTTAAAGCCTTGGCCGTGCCTCCAGTGGAAAGAAGACTAACGCCCATATTTTGCAGAAATAAAGCCAGATCGACTAAACCAGTTTTATCGGATACGCTAAGAAGCGCCTGTCGGACAATGAGCATCTTTTTGTTAGCCTCACGGACAGCTAGCCTATAGGGGTCAGAATAAAAACAGTTTTTGGCTAGCTAGGTAGAATTTTATATTTTGAGGATTTTAGGGAAAATTGTCAAGAAATTTGTCCAAGGGCCAGTAGCGGTTTTAATTTGGCGATTGGGTTTCAGAGAGCCCATCCAACGGCCTAAAATAAACTTGATTGGATAACTTTAGGTTCTTTCTGAGAAATAAACAATAGCGCCTTTTGAGATAAATCTTGAACAGTGTCCATACCGCCTTTAAGTTGAAAATACCGTGATACTTTATCTAATTTAACAGTAACAATATCATCTTTATTCCAATCAGAAGCGAGAGCGCTTATTAAATACATTATCATATGTCCGAAAATAACGCACCTAATATCGCCATTTGTGACATTAAGACCACCATTTTTTAGAGACTTAATATCATAAAACAAATCATTCTCTAATGTGGATTTAACAAAATTGGCGAAATCTTCTCCGCGACGACAGACAAAAACACTGTCGACCGTGGAAGAAAGCGTCCCGTGAATATGTATTGAGGCCCTCATTTCCGTTGGGCAAGGCAAGACCTTGGAACAAACTAAACCCGCGTCCAAAATAGCCACAGCTATGGGGAAATACGCGGAAATATCATTGTGATGATAAGTAAACACAAACGGCGCTCCTGGCTTTAAAGCTTTCGCCACAGCGCGAAAGGCGTTAGAGAGACCCTCGGTAAACCGCTCAATTCCCCGGCCCAAAGTATTATTGCCAGTTAATTCTTGGATGTTCCGACACGACTCCTTATGAAAAGCCGCTTCCGAAGGAACTAAAAGTCGTAGCCAGACATAACAAAAATCCATCAACTCAGCGTATTGAACATTTCCGAAATAAGGAGGATCAGTAAACACGCCGTCAAGACTGTTTTTCCGCCAAATCCAGCCAGACGCGTCCATACAAGCTAGGTCCACTCTTCGGCTGGTCGACCCAATCTTATGATCGCCTATCCATTCACCCTGAATAATCGCGACAGATTTTCGATTGGTCTTGGAAAAGCCCTGGTCACGTATCTCAAAAGGACTATCACAATAAACTTTGGCCTTTTTATATTTTTCAACAATATTTAACCAACCACCACTCCCAAGTAATTTACCGCCATTACCAAATAATTTACCACCTTGTGAAACACCCAACAAATTTGATTCACATTGGATTAATCCAACAGGAAACCCATGAATAGAAAAAATATCTAATGACTTTAAAGTAGATGTATCATAACGGCAAAGCATATTTTGATATCGCAAAAGATCAGATAAATTAGTCGCCAAGGCCTGGCGCGCGCCATCGTCCTCGACTTGGGAAACTAATTGACAGATAGCCTCCAAACCTACCAATTGACGCGCGTTAAAAAGTTCCCGATAACGCGAATACCCCCACCGATGGAGCCTATTGGTCTCATCGCCCGGGGGAATTAGATCTTCTGGAATAAAAGTTGAGTTTAAACCAGCCGCTATCGATTCAGCTTCACTATATTTAGCTAAATCATCGCTATCTGGCGCTTTAAAAAATCGTCCTTTATGGCCTTTATGACATTTAGGGCAATGGTATTCTATAGCGAATAATCTGTGATTTAGAGGATTATTTTTCCCATTAGGGTATTTATTTTCCGTTCCACAGAAAGGGCAGATCTTTTTGTTTCCTTTAGCTATAGGTTGATTAAATGACGTTTTGCAATGAGCGCAATGGCCTGGATTTTTACGATCCGTGATTTCTGACAGTTGGCCGCAAGTGGGACAGACAAAAACATTCAGCGGATGACGATTGTTTTCCGCCACTAAAAACCCGGGGAATAAATCGATTGATTGTCCACATTTATGGCAATCAGTGGTTTTTACCCAAAGATAATATTTTGAATACGCGTCTTTAGAACCGCAAATACCGCAATTAGTATGATATAAACTCCCTAATCTTGAGTAAACAGCCGCGTAAATGTCATCAGCCGCGGCTAAATAAGCCATTATATCTAACCGCTCGATTTCCCGCCGCACGACCCAATAAGCCATGGGATTAATGTCACAACCCTGGACATTGGCCCCCATTCGGTTAGCCTCCAATAAAGGGGCGCCACCGCCCATGAAGGGATCGCCAATGGTTTTTCCGTTTAATTCACCGGCTTTAAAAAAAGCCTCTTCTAGCGGTAAATTAGAAAATTCCGCTAGCAAAAGAGCCCGAAAAAGTGTCCCTGGTCTTCTCGCGAACCATTTGTGGACACCGATAATTGGGCGGTAGTTTTGCTGAATTTGTTTTTCTCTCCTAGCTTTATTAGCCACGAAAGATACATCAAAATTATTTTCAATCATAACAATAATTTTTTTATCTTGGATACCGTCAAAATGGCGTGATGTTGGTAAATTTACCTACAGACCTGGAAAGAAAAAATTTCTAAACTCTTGATTTTACTATATTTTATAATTTTAAGAAAATTTATAGAAATTTATTGCTTAATTATTGGTGGAGGCTCCTCAATAGTTGGAGCCGCGTTGAAAAGTCGCGTTGCGGGAGATGTCAAGTTTTAAACCGAATTTTATCTTTTTATTCTTAGGAATTTATAGCGCTTAAGGATAATAATTCATAATTATCCTGTTCTAGGTTTTTAGTTTTAGCTTTTACAAGTAATTGAGCTTTAACTTTACTGCCTAAATTGACTACTCTCAATTCATTGGCTACCTTTTCAGATACTTGGCCTTTAAAGAATTTGTTGTTAGATTCAATATTAAAACAATTATTTTTAATATCAACCATAACTAAAATGCCATCAATTTCAATTATTTTTTCTTTATCAGAATGTATAATATTGTTATCAATATTTTTTATGCGATTTATTGCAGTTTGAGTAGTTATTTTAGTGGGAAATGGATGCGCTTTAGTTCTAGTAATAATTGTTACATTGTTTCTTATAAGTAAATTTAGAAATTGTAGGTAATGATTTAGAAGTTTAGGGGACGAAGTAATAATTTTATAGTCTATAGTTCTGGTTTCATCGGATAGTAACGATAAAAACAAACTGTCTCCAGGCCTTTCTTCATTTAAATCGGAAAGTAGTGAAGGTTTAGGGGAAGTCATATACGACAACTGGATCGCGAATGATGACGGGTTAAAGCGCTCCACCATTAGGAGATTTTGATTTTTAAGTTTTTTGGCCAGACGAGTTTTATTATTAGATTCTTTAATAGCTATATTGGCTGTTGTAGTTCTTAAATTGTGTATAATATTCATCAATTGCGCTAAAAAATCAATTTGAATAGAGTGTTCAACAACTACTTGGCCAGATAAAAATAATTCAACATCACAATTTTTTTCTAACCATTCAGCGGCTTTTAATTCTTCCTTTAATTCTACTTCATGCGCGTCAATAGAAGCTAAAAATAATTCAGAAGCGAAATCAGGTCTATAATTATGATCAGAAACAGCTATTACTTTAGCTAAATCAGCTAGTTGTTTTTTTATTATATCTACTGATCTAGGTATTTGATTAGGGAAAATAGACATAAAAACCCAATAAATTTGGTATAATAATTATAACTTAGGAACTTGTAATTATACAAAGCCTTTTTATTGTTTAGTTCTTGTGTTAACAATCTTTTAATCAGAATTATTTTTAAATTTAACTAACGTTAAAATAGGTATTTTCGCTGGTTTTTCTATATTATTTGGATAACTATCTCTTATAATGTCATATATAATGTGTTTTTGAAAAATATTATAGTTCATTCCATAATAATGTCTAATTAAAAAAATATTTTTAGCGTGTACATTTAACATATATATAGTAAAAGGATGCATTATACTTGTTTTTTCAATATATTTAATAGATTTATAATAATTTTTCATATTTTCATCAACAATATCAATCTGGTTAAAAAAATCAGAATAAGAAATCTCATACCAATTTTTTAATAAATCTGATGTTATTCTTATTTTCTTATTGTTTTTATCTCGATAATCATTCAAAAAATTATATAATACAGTAGATGATTCCAAAGAAATATTTAATAATGAACTGAATGTTTTAACAAAATCTTCTATTGAGAAGTAAATATACATATATTTTCCTGTTATATTAATGTTAATTATTAAAATTATGTAAAAATAAACTCACTAGCCAAGGCAAATGGTGAATACCATTGAATATTTTTTGAATAATTAGATTGCTATATTGATTACCATATCAAAAAAAGTAGGATCAAGGTCGATTAGGTGAAGGCGCTTAAAAATCGCTAAAAAATTGTTTTTTAACCGAGATTTTGGCTGAACTTCCAAACTGGACCTAACTGGGACCCCTTTTAAAACTCTTATTATGAGTTATATTTTTTATTTAACTAATGTAAGAAATGGTTTTTCTGTAAGTTTATTTTTTTTAGCATTATGTTTTTTAATATAAGATTTCATTTCATAGAAATTTTTAATCAAAAAATTGTTAATAGAAGGTATATTTATAATATATGCTTTAAAAGGACATAATGGACTTTCCATTACAACAGATTCGCAATGTATATATAGGTTTTTATTAGATAATTGTTTATTTTTATTAAAAAATTCAGAATAAGAGTATTCTTTCCAATTTAATAATAAATCAGATGTTATTTTTATTTTCTTATTATTGTCATCTAGCAAATTATCACAAAAATCATATAATATAGTGGAAGCATCCGTAGAAATATTTAATAATGTGCTAAATATATTAATAAAATCTTCTTTTGAGAATGTAATGTTCATATATTTTTCTATTATACTAACAATAAAGGTTAAAATTATTTGAAAATAAACTCGCTAACCAACGCAAATGGCTTCTACCATTGAATATTTTTTTGAATACTTTAATTACCATATCACCGTAAGTGTGGTCAAGGAATGGCCCCCCCGAGTTTTTAGGGTTTGTTTTTGGGGCCGCTTTGGCCAACCTCTAACCGCCAAATTGAACCGAAGGCTTTCTGACTAGGCTCACCCGGTCTAGCCCCCGTCAATTTCTGGGGCTCAAAAACGCCGCGCGAACTTGGGCTAAAACGCCTCAAATCGCTGGTGGGCCTCACAATAACCACATCAGCGCAATCGCTAAGAGCTAAAAATTATCGCTCATTAAAATCATTGATTAGGCTTAATTAAACTCCAGATGGCGTACTTCAGCTCGGCTAACCCCTGGCCTGTGTACGCGGAAAAAGGGTAGATCCGGGTTTTGGGATGGGCTTTTTTAAAGGCCGCTAAAGCTTCCTCGCCTTCTGGTTGATCCATCTTGCCTAAAGCCAAAAGAGCCGGCTTTTGGGCCAGCTCGGGATCATAGGCTTTTAGCTCTTTTTTAATCAACTCCAAATCCCTTTTGGGTTTAGCGGGGTCTAAGCGCGTGGGGTCCAATAGGTGGATCAAAACTTGGCAGCGGTTTAAGTGCTTTAAAAACCGTCGGCCCAAGCCCGCCCCGGTGTGGGCCCCGTCAATCAGCCCGGGCAGATCGGCCAAGACAAAGCTATTGTCCTCATCCACCTGGACCACGCCGAGGTTGGGGACTAAGGTGGTGAAAGGGTAGTCGGCTATTTTGGGCCTAGCCGCCGACAGTTTGGAGATAAGGGTCGATTTCCCGACATTGGGGTAACCCACCAAACCAGCGTTGGCTAAAAGGATAAGCTCTAAGGCTAAGCGCTTTTCCTCGGAAGGCCCACCCGGTTGGGCTAAACGCGGGGCTTGCCTAGAGCTAGTGGCCATACGGGCGTTTCCTTGACCCCCGCGACCGCCTTTAACCGCGACATACCTTTGGCCCAGCTCGGTTAGATCGGCCAGCTTCTGGCCGGTCTCCAGATCCGTGACCGTGGTCCCCGGGGGGACGGATAAAATGAGGTCATCAGCGTCAGCCCCGGTCATCCGTTGGCCCCGACCGTGGCCCCCGTTTTTGGCCTTAAACCGTTGATTAAAGTGAAACTTAAGTAAAGTCTCCTTCTGGCTGGTGGCCTCCAGGATAACGTCGCCGCCGCGACCGCCGTCGCCGCCGTCCGGGCCGCCTTTGGGGATCCGTCTTTCCCGGCGAAAACTAACGCACCCGGCCCCGCCGTGACCGGAGGTGACGTGGATATGGGCCTCATCGATAAACTTCAAAAGGGAGCCTTCCTTAAGGTGGGGGCTTTAAGCGTGGCCATTAGCTTAGGGCTTAAAGTTTTACCCCGGGCCGATAAACTGTTATATTAGCCCTCATAACCTAGGGCGAAATTTACCCTAGGCTCGCTCAATTGTAAAGGAGCTTGGCCTTCTTAAGGGCCGCTCGCCCTTTAATAAGCCCCTAAAATGTCCCTATAGAAGGCTTAACCCATGCCATTGGAGATAAACTCCTCTATCCTCTCGGTCATCGCGGAAAGAAAGATCCAAGAGGCCATGAAAGAGGGCCAGTTCGATAACCTTCCGGGCCGCGGGCGACCGCAAGTCTTGGAGGATCTGTCCGGTTGGCCGGACGATTCGCGTCTGGCCTACATTATCTTGAAAAACAGCGGTTACGCCCCCGAGGGTTTGAAGGACGCGACTAGCTTAAAGGCTTTAGTCTCGGGCTCCCCGGACACGACCGAGGCCCTTAAGCGCCTTAACCGCTTAAAAGCCAAGCTAAAATCCAGCTCCAGCTTAAATACCTTAGATAAGCTGAGCGATTCGCCTTATTTTGAAAAAATCCTAAGTAAAGTCTAACCCTTTTAGGCGCCTTCTTAAGCGTCCTTAAGACCCTAATAACGGTCTTTTTCCTGGTTTCCCAAGGCTTCCCCATTTCCTCGTCCCGCGGCCTTTAAGGCCCCTAACCACCATAGTTTGGGCCAGCGGTAACTTCGGTTACAGTCTGGCCAAAGCCTTCGGCGTTATTATCCTTTTTAAGCTGGATTTCGTTTTTTTGTCAGGGAAAAAAAACGGTGACTTTAAACCAAAGCCATTAGGCGACCTTAAGGCTTTGGCGGCTTACACTCAACTTAACTTGGAGGCGATCATGGCTTTAATCTCGCAAGAAATCCGGGACTTTGTGGCTGGTAAACTCGGCTGGGTCGGCACTGTGGACGGCCAAGGCGTTCCCAACCTGTCCCCCAAGGGCACGGTCCAGGTGTTAGATGACCAGACGATTATCTTCGCTGACCTCTTTTCCTTAAAGACCCGGGCCAATCTGGAGAAGAACCCCCAGGTGGCCGTGGCCGTGGTGGAGGCTTCGCCGCCCCAAGGGTATCAGTTTAAAGGGAAGGCCGAGTTATTGACTTCTGGCCCCTTGTACGAGACCGTGGCTAAAAAGCTCAAAGACGCGGGCTTGGGTCTTCCGGATCCCAAATACGTGGTCAAGATCGCGGTGGAGGAGATTTATAGCCTCTCGCCTGGGCCAGAGGCCGGTAAAAAAATAGGCTAAACCTTTAGCCACCGCCCTTTTAAGAGGGTTTAAGCCCCTTTAAAAGGGCGGTTTTGGGAGTGAAAATGGGTTGCCCATGCGATCTAAACGCTAACGCCCCGGATTGGTCGGGAGTTTGCGTTGGCAATTTGTGGCTTTTTGAGGGGTTATCCCAACCCGAGTTAATGGCCTTGGCCGATAAAGCCCTAAGGGCTCGCTATCAGCCCGGTCAGACCATCTTTATCCAAGGGGATCGGGCCAGAACGCTCTTTTTGATTAAAAGCGGCCGCATCCGGTTGGCTCGGGCCATGGACAATGGGGCCGAGATCACCGTGGACATTAGAAAGGCCGGGGATTTTTTAGGGGAGTACCTTTTAAACGACCTCGATCAAGACTACTACTACCCGGTGAGCGCCTGGTGTTTAGACCAGGTGGTCACTTGCGGCTTCACCCGCCCGGCCTTTGAGGAGCTGGTCTTAGCCCATCCAGCCATTGGCCTAAAGGTCATTAAGAACATGGCGGGCCGGATCGCCAGCTTATCCGATCGCCTGGAGGCCATGGCCCAGTTACATCTAGAGGAAAAGGTCTATGGGGTCTTATTGAACGTGGCTCGCGAGCACGGTCGGCCCCAAGAGGGCGGCTACGTTTTGGAGATTCCTTTAACCCACGAGGACTTGGGCTTTTTAGTCGGGGCCCATCGGGTCAGCGTCACCCGAACCATGAAGCGACTAAAAGAAGCGGGCCGCATCGCGAGGATTGGCAAAAGCTTAATCATTGGCGGCGAGGGGTTAGCCCATTAGACCGGTTAAGCTTAGTCATTAATAGCCGCTTAAGGTTAAGTGGGCTAGGGGATTAGGGCTTAAAGGTTAGGGCGGGGCTCCTTCTCGCTCTTAACCAAGCTTAGAGCCTTGGCCTAACGACCGCCCGCGACTATAATCTGACTAAACTCTGATCCGTTTAGACCCTCTTCCGATTAGATTTTGATCCGCCTGAACAGCGCTCTAACCAAACTATGATTCCTCAATAGCCTAAAAGTTTTTTGACCTTAGGGCCATAAGTGGCCCCTGGCCTAAGCTCTAGTTTTTTTTATCTTGGGAGTTAGCCAAAAGATTCCCTTTAACTTCAAACTTATCAGTATTATCGTTATTCATCAATTATCATAAAAAACAATCATATTTAGTTAAAAGTGGAACTTTTTTCCCGGAAGCCACCTTAAGGTTTACGCTTCTGAAACTTAGGGGAAAAGCGGATCATTAGGGCTAATGTGCTATGATGGCCAAAAAAAGGACAGCCTTATTGTGGCTAAATTATGGCCAAAAGAAGGAGAACGCGTGGGGGCGGTCGGAAAAATAGTTTACACGGGAGCTTTATTGGCTCTTTTAATTCCCGGGATGGTCATGGACTTTGGGGCGCCGGGCTCCACTTGGGTCAGGCGGCTCTGGAGCGTGGTTGAGGTTTATCTCCTCATCCAAATATTAAGGCTCATCTGGCGCTCTAAAGCTAGCCTCCCTGGTTGGTTTTCCCGGGCTTTAACGGCTGAGGCGACCGAGGTTAACACCTTTTCTTTTCAGTGTTTAACCTTAGGTTTACTCTTCGCTGGGTTCCGTTTGGGCCTACTTTTAGGGTTTTTCGGGGACAATGTCTCTGACCGCTTAGACCTTTTAAACCCCTCTTTTGTTAGCGTGGTTTTAATGACCGTGGGCCTGGCCGTAGGTTTGGCCCAAGGGGTCACCAAAGCCACGATCTTGGTCGCGGTGGTGGCTTTAACTGGGCAAGAGTTTATTCTGTGGCTAGCCCAAGACCTTTTCGCCACCCGCTTGCAACCGATCTTCTTTATTCTCTTGGCTTTAAGCGCCCCCGGGAAGTTTAAGCCCCGGATCCTTTTAGGTCTTTTTGGCGTGGCCTCTTTGGCCTTAGGTTATGTTTTCTGGGAGACCGGGACTTTTCAGAGCTTATTCTCCTCTAGCCTAGAGGCCGCCCGCGAGGGTTATCGAGACGGCTTGGAGTCGGCTTTATGTCAGGCCGCTTATTCCTCCGCCGGTAAATGGGGAATAGGTCTTGAGTTTTGGCCCCGGCTGGAGTTTCCGCGGCCTGGGCCCTTACCGGTCTTCACCTTAGCTTATCTCTCCATCTGGATTGGCCTTTATGGGGCTGGCTTGTACTTAGTGGCCCAGGCTCTTTTCTTTAGTCTTTTAGCCTTGGAGTCCCAAACTTTGCCCATAGGTTGGCCTAGGGCCGTGGTCTGGGCCGCGGCCAACCTCATGACCATGAACCTACTCCTTAGCGTCTTGGCTATCTTTGGCTTTTTAGGCCATTTTGACCACTTTGGCTTGCCCTTTGTCGGGTCGAACCAAGTCGGGGCCTTCGCTTTAGTCTTAACTTACTTCGTCATCGCCGCGAAAAAGTTCGGGGCCTCTCGCCAGATCGCGGCGGAAGAGGTTAAAGAGGAGGAAGAGGCCCAAGAGGCCGAGCTTTTAGATGACGAGGATCTTCTGGACGATGACTCTCTTCTGGACGAGGACGAGCCGCTGGTGACTCTGGCCGCGCCCCCGCCCAGACGCTCTTAAAATAAGCCAGCTGGATAAGCCATCGCGGGAACCCATTAATATAAGGCGTTCCCAACTTGAAAACTTTTGTCCACCTTATCAGTACACTAAAATTTTATTAATTTCTCTATTTTGTCTATATATATATTTTTTTTATTTATGGTTGTTTTCTATTTTTGTTGACTGTTTGTGTTATTTATCCGCGCTGTTTGGCCGCCAAAAGTTAGTCCACTTGATTGTCCGGTTGAGAATTCCTAAGGTTATTTATATTTACTTGTCGCCCCAAAATAAATTATAATAGGACCTAAAATCACCGGGGCCTTTTTTCGTCTTAGGCGGATTCAGCTCCGCTAACTTTCCTATTCTCTAAGGATGCGACCCTGCGAGAATTGCCTGTAGGGACGACCGATTTCGCCACCATTCGTCAGTTGGGCGATTACTACGCTGATAAAACACAATTTTTGTATCACATAGCTAGGCGGCCTACCACCTGTTTCCTCTCTAGGCCCCGCCGTTTCGGTAAAACCTTCCTCTTAAGCGCCCTCAAATACCTCCTACAAGGCCGTCGGGATCTGTTCAAGGGGCTTTGGATCGATAACTCCGACTACGATTGGCGGGTTTATCCGGTCATAACGCTGGAGATGAATGAAACCGTTGGCGATGATGTGGCTGATACGCTAGAAAACCTAACCTCAATGTTGGAGGATGTCGCTAGGCTGAATAAGGTGAAGGTTCGGGGAACAAAACCTAAAAGTATGTTTAAAAGGCTCATTTTAAGTCTTTATGAGAAATACGGCCAAAAGGTGGCCATTCTCATTGACGAGTACGACGCCCCAAT
>JAISRZ010000078.1 GCA_031273455.1 Deltaproteobacteria bacterium
TAATTTGAACCTTATTGTATAATTAACCGTAATATTTTTAAGCCACGCGCCCGCCTTAGGCCAAAGGCTTTAAACGCGTCTACCCCAAGGTTTCTACCTTAGCTTAAAACGAGACCGACTAATGAGCGCCCTAAAGCCAAAATTTTTTAACGTCGCCGGTCCCTGCGATCCCACGAAGCATTACACGCTACCGGCCTTTCCTAGGCTACCGGATGTCCAAAATCTGATAAAAGACGAACTCTATTTCGTCCTCCACGCCCCCCGCCAGTCTGGGAAGACCACGTCCATTAGGGCCGCGGTGAAGCGGATAAACGAGGAAGGCTCGTATTACGCCCTGTACTGCTCTTTAGAGGAGCTTCGAGAGTGTACTGATAGAGACGAGACCATAAACCGCGTTGTGGGCCAATTAGAAATCGCTTTAGCTCTGTCCAAAGTTGACGCCTTAAAAAAGGCCGCGAACGATGGTTTTTTGGAGGATCTAAAAGCCAAGGCTTACTTCAGAGAATCCCCACTCAGACTCTGGCTGACTTTTCTATGTAATTGGCTGAAAAAAGATCTGGTTATTTTCTTTGATGAGGCCGACAGCCTCACCGAACAGCCGCTTTTGTCTTTTTTGTCCCAATTAAGGAATGGCTACATGAATAGGGATGAGAACCCCTTTCCCCGCTCCATCGCCCTTATTGGTTTGGTGAATATTAGGGACTATAAGGTCAAAATACGGCCCGAATCCGAAACTTTAGGCTCAGGTAGCCCTTTTAACATCATAACTAAGGCCCTGACCTTAGCTAACTTTACCCCAGAAGAGATTAAGGATCTTTACAGCCAGCACACCGCGGGCACCGGCCAGGTCTTCTTAGACGAGGCCGTCCAAAGGGCCTATTACTGGTCCGAGGGTCAGCCTTGGCTAGTCAACGCTCTAGCCCGCGAAGTGGTTGAGGAGATACTTAGAAAAGATTATGGGCCGACCATAACCGCGGGTCTGATAGACACGGCCGCCGAAAACCTGATTAAGCGACGGGATGTTCATATTGATTCACTTTTGGAGAAGCTTAAAGAGCCTAGGGTAGCCAGGGTCATGAACACGGTTATCTCTGGGACGACCCTTAAAGCCTCAGTCTATGAAGATGATCGGAATTATTGCTTAGACTTGGGCTTGGTCGCCAAAGACGCGAAAGATAATCTTCGACCAGCCAACGCTCTTTACCAGGAAATGATTTTTAGGGATTTGACTGATAAAGTTCAAAGTCTTTTAGATAAAAACGTAGAACGAATCGCTTGGAATAACGGCGAAATAGTTTTTGTGTCGGATATTCTAAAACATTTTCAAGATTTTTGGCGGGAAAACGCGAGTTCTTTCCCATTAAGAATTAACGACCTTCAAATTGAAGCTTTCAAAGACAAAATAGCTGATTTAGAAAATAAAGATCTAATTACTGAAATATTAACTCTTGTTTCCCGTAAATATGACGAAGCGGTCTACACGATTATTTTGCTGGCTTTTCTCCAACGAGTCGTTAATGGGGGAGCCTTGGTCCATCGTCAGTTCGCCGAGGGGCGAGGAGCCGTGGATCTTAGAATCAGTTTTAAAAAACAAAAATACTTAATTGAGCTCAAAATAAAGGGCCATTTAAGCCAGGAGAAAAGCCTGGATCAGTTAGCCCAATATATGGATTCCGCCGGCGCGAAGGAAGGCTGGCTAGTCATTTTTGACAAGGCCAAAAATAAGAGCTTGGCAAAGAAAATAACTTGGGAAACAATCAAGCGTCAAGAATTAACTATTCACATTGTTGGCTGTTAATTGTCGTTAAATTTTTAGCGCGTTGTTAGGCGATTATTCCTGGTTTTTACAGCTCATAAGGCTTTTTTTGAGCCTCGTTCCAGCTGGGGCGATGAGGGACTTTTTCTCTATTTAAGAACCAAGACCGATCTCTTGATTTAAATCTGTCCTAATAGGGCCTGGCTTTAACCACCGTCAAAACCCCTATCAGCCGGAACCCCAGACCTTACTGGGAGCGCGGCGAATTAGTTTATCGCCGACTTGAGGCGAACTCAGCCATCAGCCATCGTCTTCAACCGTTGTCAGACAAGATTTCCGGGATTAAGCCAAAATTAGAATCGCCAAAAAAACCGCTAAAAACTTGACAAAGGTCTATTTTTCGTGTATTTAACGATCGCCAAGTGGTTTGGCGCTTAGGCTCGGTGGGGCCCGATAGGTCCTTATTCATTAGTCTATTAATGGCTTAATGGGTTTAGTTGGGGGCCTAAAGACCACAGTTGATTGTTTTTCCGCCTAAGGCTTTGTGGTTAGCCTTTTAGACTATTTTTGTTGTCTAACTTTTTAGGCGGTGATAATGGATAGCCTTTTTGGCGAGCCATTATGTTTGGTCTAGCCTTTGGCGTTGGCCCTTTAGGGCGATAATCTATATCGCTTTCTCTTTGGGGCCATTTGAGGCTAGTCGCCTGACCCTTCGCGGCCCAGGCGGTCTCTGGACAACTAATCCCTCTTATTTAAGAAGTGGGCCTTAAGCCCGCTTTCTTTTTTAATTAGGACCAAAAAAATGGCTTCCAGCCAGAAAGCTCGCCCGAAGGCTCCCAAGAAACCGCCCACTTTATCCGCGAAGGAGCTCCAAGACTTATTGGACAAAATCGTCTCGGTGGCTCCGAGCGCCCTCGGCCCTTTAGGCTTAGAGCTATTAAGTTTGGAGCCAGCTTTGGAAAACGGGCGGCGGATTATCCGGGTCTTTATTGACCATCCGGTCTCTAGCCCGCCTTTGGCTACGGGGGCTAACGCGGCCCTAGCTTTTAGCGAGACGACCCCGTTGGGCTCCAGGGTGACCATTGACGAGTGCGTGGCGGTGTCGAGAAAGCTTTCCGAGACCTTGGACGACCCCGCGACCGAGCTAAGCGCGGGTTACATTTTGGAAGTCTCCTCCCCGGGCTTGGATCATCGTTTAGCGACGGAAAAAGAGTTCCGGCGGTTCCACGGGCGGTTGGCTAAGATTAAGTGGCCCGTGGACGGTAAGCTTATGGTTTTAAAAGGCCGGTTGGCCACGGCGGACGGGCCTTTACGGCTCATCACCCCCACGGGCGAGATAACCTTTGAGGCCAACGCGGACCTTAAAGCCGCCCTTATCCCCGAGATATAAGATGGGTGGCCCCCCAAAAGGGTTAAGGAGCTAAGGGCCGGACTTACCCCGCGCTGACCTTAATGATCTTAAAGCTTAAGGCTATAAAGCCTTACCGCTTTATGGCGGGGTGAAAGCCCGCGCGCGGCCACTTTGGCGTCCCAAAGGGCCATAAACTAGCGGCCCAAAATGTCCCATGGCCTTAATCCAAACCCAGCGCCGACCGGGTTTTTCGCCCGTAGGTCGCCTTTAGGGTGATTTAATGAATATTGACCTTAAACGCATAGTTGATCAGATAAGCCGGGATAAAGGCCTAGATAAGGCTGTCTTAATAGGCACTCTAGAGGAGGCCATTAGGTCGGCGGCTAAACGCAAATATGGCATGAGCGACAACTTTGAGGTGACCTACAACGAGGAGACCGGGGATTTTGACATCTTTCGCTACAAAGAGGTGGTGAATGAGGTGACCGATCCCGAGACCCAGATCTCCTTGGAGGAAGCCAAAAAACTGGACAAAGACTCCTCCTTGGGCGAAGAGCTGGGCGTGAAGCTCGATCCCGCCAACTTTGGCCGCATCGCCGCCCAATCGGCTAAGCAAGTCATTATCCAGCGCATGAAGGACGCTGAAAGGGACCTTATCTTTGACGACTACAAAGACCGGGTGGGCGAGATTGTCAATGGCACTATCCAAAGGGTCGATAAGGGCAACATCATTTTAAGCTTGGGCCGGGCGGACGCTTTACTTCCGGCTTCCGAGCAGATCCCCCGGGAAAACTACTTCCATCGGGGCGAGCGGATTCGGGCTTTGATCATTGACGCTAAATTAGTCAGTCGGGGCCCCCAGATTATCCTTTCCCGCACCCATCCGGATTTTCTGGCGGCTCTGTTTGAGGCTGAGGTCCCGGAGATTAGCGAGGGCATCGTTAAAATAGTCTCCGTGGCTCGGGAGCCCGGGAGCCGCTCCAAGATCGCGGTCACCACTTTTGACAGCGAAATCGATCCGGTGGGGGCCTGTGTGGGTTTACGGGGCTCCAGGGTCCAAGGGGTGGTCCAAGAGTTAAAGGGCGAAAAGATCGACATTATCCCCTATAGCCCGGACGTGGTCCATTACGTGGCCAGCGCTTTAGCCCCAGCCGGGGTTTTACGGGTGGTGGTGGACGAGGAGGCCCGCTCTTTGGAGGTCGTGGTCCCGGATGAGCAACTGTCCTTAGCCATTGGCCGCAAAGGCCAAAACGTCCGCTTGGCCTCGCGCCTAGTGGGCTGGCGCATTGACGTTAAAAACGAGAGCAAATACCAAAGGGCCTTAAAAGACGGTTACCAATCGCTTCTAAGGTTGCCTGGGGTGGGTGAGGTCACGGCGGATCTGATCTTTGAGGCTGGTTACGGCTCGGCTCGGGATCTTTTGGAAGTCGGCCCGGAGCAGTTGGCCATGATCGAGGGCTTGGGGCCGGAAAAAGCCCAGCAAGTTTGGGAAGCGGCTCGGGCCTACGTGGAGAACTTGACCCAAAAAGACGCTGAGGAGGCCGCTAGAGAGGCCATGGCTCGCGATTTTTTCACCCAAAAAGCGGAAAGGGAGGCGGCCGGGGGGTCCCAAGGATCCAGCGGCCCAGAGGACAATGGCTGAGCCCATCCGTTCTTGCTTAGGCTGTAAGGGCCGTTTTCCCCAAAGTCAATTGCGAAGGTTGGCTCTAAGGAAGGCCCCTTTGGGCTGGGCCGTGGTTTTTGACGACGCTCGGGCCATACCGGGCCGGGGGGCTTGGGTTTGTCGCGACAATCAGCTCTGCCAGGAGCGGGCTTTTAAACCGGCCCGTTTGGCCGGGGCTTTTAAAATAAAAGATGGACCGGTGCGATTAATGACCGGATAGTTATAAATTACCTTTTTTAAGGGACAAGGTGTCGCAAGGTATGGGTAAAAAACGGATTCATGAGCTGGCCAAGGAGCTATCCATGACTAGCAATGAACTTCTCCAGCGTCTGGCTGAGTTGAAAATTATGCCCGGAGTTAAGTTGGGGGCTTCCAACAGCGTTGAGGAAAACGTGGCCGAGGAAATCCGAAGCCGTTTAGGGGCGAGGGCGGTCGGCTCGAGTAAATCTTCCGTGGTGGTTAAGCGCCGCAAAAAGGCGGACACGCCCGCGACTGAGGCCGCGACTGAGGCCGCGATGAGCGATTTTATGGTCCCGGCTCCCCAGTTTTACAGTCCAGAGCCTCTCGTCGAGCCGGACCCCGAGCCTTTGGCCCCGCCCGTTATGGAGGCGGCCCCCGCCCAGCCTAAGGCCCCGGCGGCCCCTAAGCCCCCGGCCAAGCCCGATCCCGTGCGCCTCAACCAAAGGCCCTTTGAGAAGGCCACCATTGTGGGGACGGCCAAGCCGACCAAAGCCGGGGAAGGGGCCAATCGGCCCACGCCCGATTTTTTGCGGCTTTCGCCCCAGGCCCCGACGCCTAGTGGCCCGCCGCCGCGTTTAAGCCCGGACAGCCGCCTTTCGCGACCCGGGGGGGCCGGTCCGGCCAAACCTGGAACCCCCGGCTTTGACCCCCGGGGTAAAGAGCGGTCGCTAGCGGCTTTGGACGAGGCGTTTAAAGAGCCGGTTAAAGACCAGCCCTTAGCCGCGAGCCCAGTGGGTTCCTTGACCGAGCCAGAGTTGACGGCCCCTGAGGCTCCTTCTAGCCCAACGGCGGCGGTTTTAAGCTCGGATCCGGTTGACCGAGGCGCGGACTCAACGGGGCCCGCAAGTTTAGAGCCGGTTAGCTTCAGCCCCACGGCCCCGGTCGAGCCTTTAAGCTCTCCGACCCAAGAGACCCCCACGACCCAAGAGACCCCTAGGCCCACGGCCCAGCGGGAGGTTACCGAGCCGCCTAAGGCCGCCCAAGGGGCGGATTCCGGTTCGCCGAAACCCCCGGCGGCCCCAGGCTATAAGGACGTCCCCTATAAGGAAGGTTCGAGCGAAGGTCAATCCGAAAGGTTAGACCCCAACCGCGGGGAAAAAGCCCCGGGCCGGAAGTTCACTAGGGAGTTAAATCAGCCGCCCCAAGCCGCGGGCCAAGGCAAAGGCCGTTTTGAGGCGGCCACGGTGGTGGGCGTTAAACCCGATTGGCGGGGCGGGGCCAACCGTCCCGAAAGCCCGGCCGCCCGTTCTAGAACCGTCTCAGTGGGCGGTCGGCCCGAAGGCGAGGATCCCAACCGTCGGGGCTCTTGGCCCAGTCGGCCGGGCGGACCATCGCGACCTGGGGGGCCTAGCGGCGCTCCGGGTCAAACCAGACCTAGCGGCCCGCCGCGACCCGGGGGGCCGCCTCGGCCCGGGCGCGCGGACGGTCTTACGCCCACGCCGCCTCCGGACGCGGAATCCAGAAAACGCGACCGCAAGAAGAAGGGCGGGGGCTCGGACCGGGGCGGTGAGGATTTTTCGGCCCGTCGCCGCCGGGAAGTGGTGGAGCGTTCGGAACTGTATCCCGAGGGCTCCACTGAGCGGTCCAGGACCCGGAAACCCAAGTCCCCGAAGAAGTCCCAGGCCAAAACGGAAATCACCGTGCCCAAGGCCATTAAGCGGCGCATTAAGGTGGATGAGGTCATCACCGTTTCCGAACTGGCCCATCGCTTGTCCTTAAAGGCCGGGGACATTATTAAAAAGCTCATGTCCATGGGCGTCATGGCTGGGCTCAACCAGTCCTTGGATTTTGACACCGCCACTTTAGTGGCCGCCGAGTTTGACTACGAGGTGGAAAAATCGGCCTTTGACGAGGGCGTTTTCTTGCCTTTGCCGGACGTTGGGGAAAAGTACGCCTTAACCTCGCGCTCGCCGGTCGTCACCATCATGGGCCACGTGGATCACGGGAAAACCTCGCTTTTGGATTACATCCGGAAGACCAAGATCCAGGAAGGCGAGGCTGGGGGCATCACCCAGCACATTGGGGCTTACCACGTCCAAGTGGGCGAAAGGTACATCACCTTTTTAGACACCCCGGGCCATGAGGCTTTCACCTCCATGCGCTCTCGGGGGGCCCAGGTCACCGACATCGTTATTCTCATCGTGGCCGCCGACGATGGGGTCATGCCGCAAACCCGCGAGGCCTGCGACCACGCCAAGGCGGCTAAAGTGCCCATTATCGTGGCCGTTAACAAGGTCGATAAACCCGGGGCCAACCCCGGGCGCATCCGCCAGCAAATGACCGAGTTAGGTTTAATCGCCGGCGACTTGGGCGGGGAAACGGTTTTTGTGGACATCTCGGCCAAAACCGGCCAAGGGGTGGACGAGTTATTGGAGATGATCTTGTTGCAATCCGACGTCTTGGCCTTAAAGGCCCGGGGCGAAGGGCCCGCTCGGGGTCGAATCATTGAGGCTCGTTTGGACCGGGGTCGGGGGGCCATGGCCACCCTCCTAGTGGGCGAGGGCGTCTTAAAGCTGGGCGACCCGTACGTTTGCGGGGCCTTTTACGGGAAAGTCCGGGCCCTTTACAATGACCAAGGCCAAAAGGTCGAGGCCGCTGGGCCCTCCATTCCGGTGGAGATCCAAGGCATCTCCGGGGTGCCCCAGGCCGGGGACGAGTTTATCGTCATGGAGGACGAGAAACAGGCTCGCCAGGTCAGTCAGCACCGCTTAATGAAGCAACGGGAGAGCGTTTTAGTTAAGACCTCCAAATTAACCTTGGAGAACCTCTTTGACCACATTAAGGCCGGGGCGGTCAAGGGTCTGAACCTCATCATCAAAGCTGACGTCCAAGGGTCTTTGGAGGCCATTTTGGACGCGGTCGGGAAACTCTCCACCCCGGAAATCAAGATTTCGGTCATCCACCAGTCCACGGGGGGGGTCTCGGAAACGGACATCATGTTAGCCTCGGCCTCCAAGGCTTTGATCATCTGCTTTGGCCTCCGGCCCACGGCCCAGATCCAAGAGTTGGCCGAGCGGGAGCAAGTCCAAACGCGGCACTATAACGTTATCTATAAGCTTTTAGAGGACATTAAGGAGGCCATGGCTGGTCTACTTGAGCCCATTAAGAGCGAAAGGATCTTGGGTCAAGCCGACGTGCGGGCCATCTTCACCATCTCCAAGGTGGGGCAAGTGGCTGGCTCCTACGTGAGCGAAGGGAAGATCCAACGCGGGGCTAGAGTTCGCTTGTTAAGGGACGGGAAAGCCATTTACGATGGCCGCGTTGGGTCCCTTAAGCGGGAAAAAGCCGATGTGCGGGAAGTGACTAGCGGTCACGAGTGCGGTATTTGCTTAGACAACTTTTCGGACGTTTTAGTTGGCGATCGCTTAGAGACGTATCAGATTGAGGAAACCGCGGCCACCGTGGATTTAATCAATGAGGCCGTGGAAAGGGCGGAGCAAGCCCGGCAGGAAGCGGCTCGGCCCTAAGTGTTAGTGGGGGTTCTGGAATTGACCTTGGAGCTAGCGGGCAACCACAGCTTAAAGGCCAAAAGAAAGGTCATTTCCAGTTTAATGGGGCGGGTAAAAGCCCGCTTTAACGTGGCCACCGCCGAGGTGGGGGCCCAAGATCGCCATGATCTGGCGGTTTTGGGCTTTACGGTCTGTGGGTCGGAGGCCAAGATCTTAAACAGCGTTTTGGACCATTTGCGGAATTTTATTGAGGACAACGCCGAAGCCGAGGTGGTGGACATCATGATGGACTGCCAGGTTTGGGACGAATCGGAAACTTGGGGGGAGCGCTTAGACGATCCCGCCTCCCTGGACCATGGGGGCCTAAATGAGCCAGAGACGCCTGGAAAAGGTTAATCACCAGATACTGACCCAGGTGGCCGAGCTTCTCCTTTTGCGCAGTGAGGACCCCCGCTTAAAAACGGTCAGC
Source organism: Deltaproteobacteria bacterium (assembly GCA_031273455.1). Taxonomy (GTDB): domain Bacteria; phylum Desulfobacterota; class Desulfarculia; order Adiutricales; family Adiutricaceae; genus JAIROO01. The sequence goes on from JAISRZ010000078.1 coordinate 8,929, forward strand.
GTGACTCGCGCCGAGGTGAGCCCAGATTTACGGAAGGCCAAGGTCTTTTGGAGCGTTTTAGGCGATGAGGACCAAAAGAAGGCCGCGACCAAAGCCTTAACCGGGGCCGCGGGCTTTATTCGCTCCAGTCTGGCCGGAACCTTAGGCCTAAGAGCTGTCCCGGAACTATCTTTTATCTTTGACAAGAACTTAGAGTACGCCCAAAAGCTTAACCAGGTCTTTGACGAGCTTCAACCCGCGGCTAAAGGCCCGAAGAGTTCAAAAGGTCAGCCCAAAAAAGAAGCCCAACCGCCTCTAGAAGACTTGGACCCGGAAAGCGACGTTGACCACGCGGCTGAGGTCGCGGCTGACGCTGACGCTGAAGACGACTATGACAACGATGCTGACGCTGAAGACTATGACGACGATGACGAAGACAACGAAGACTATGACGATGAAGACGCTGACGAAGATTATGACGAAGATGACGATGATGACGACAACGATGATTTAAGCCCCCCAGTTAAGGCCGCCCCTAAGGGCGGAGGTCTAAAATGACCCTTCTTTCTCCCCAGCCTTTAATAGGCCCGGACCAGCGGTTTATGGACCTTTTGCTGGGGGCGAAGCGTCTTTTAGTCATGGGCCACTTACATCCCGATGGGGACAGCGTGGGCTCCTCAGTGGCTTTAACCCTGGCTTTGGCCAGTTTAGGCCGGGAAGTCACCATGGGTTATTATGGGCGGCTGGGTCAGCATCTCCATTTTTTAGTCGAGTCTTTGCCCAGTTGTCGTTTAATTAAGGGCGATAAAAGCGAGTTAAACGAGTATGACCTTTTGGTCATGGTCGATTGTCTCCACCCGGACCGGATCTGGGATGGGTTTAACGATCTGGCCATCTTGCCGCCCCGTTTAATCATTGACCACCATCCGGGCGATCCTTTTAAAGCCGGGCCTTTGGCCGTTTACCATAACCACTTGGTCTCCTCCACCGGGGAATTGGTCTTTAAGGTCTTAGAAAGCTTAGAGATCCATTGGACTAGACCCATGGCCGAGTCTTTGCTGGCGGCTATTATGGCCGACACTGGCTTTTTCTCCCAGAACAACACCACCCCGGAGTGCTTTCGGCAAGCTAGCGTCTTAATCGCGGCTGGGGCCAGGGTTGAGTACGTGGTTAGTCGGTTAAAGCGCAATTGGACCCAAGCCCGGGTCAGGTTATTAAGGGCCGCTTTGGGGGCTTTGGAGATCTCGGCCAATGGCCAAGTGGCCAGCGTCATCTTAACCCAAGCCATGCTGGATGAGGCCGGGGCCACCATGGACGACATGGAGGGGTTTGTGGAATACCCCCGCTCTTTAGCTGGGGTGGAAGTGGCGGCTCTCTTTCGGGTGGATGGCCGGGGGCGGACCCGAGTTAGTTTAAGAAGCGGCCTTGGCTATAGCGTTAAAGAGCTCGCCGAGCGGTATGGCGGCGGGGGCCATCGTCAAGCCGCGGCTTACACTGATCCGGCCGCCGATCCAGCCGAGGCTCGGGCGCGGTTTATGGCGGAGGCCTTTTTGTACTTAAAGCCCCTGTGAGCCTTTCTTTGGTGAGTCTAGACGCTCCGATAAATGGCCTCATTCTGGTGGATAAACCTTCCGGGCCCACTAGTTTTGATTTGGTTAAGGCTATTAGAAAGGTCAGCGGCCAAAAGAGCGTCGGCCACATTGGGACCTTAGACCCTTTAGCCACTGGGCTCATGGGTCTTGTCTTGGGGACGGCCACCCGCTTAGCCAGTTATTTAACTGGCCACGACAAAACTTATCTGGCCACCGTGGTCTTGGGGCTCCAAACCGACACGGACGATGTCACTGGGGCGGTTTTAGGCCAGTTTATTGGCCAATACCCCTCTAAGGAAGAGGTCCAAAAGGCTCTAGCTAGTTTTGTCGGGACCTTGGACCAAAGACCGCCCAATTACTCGGCCAAAAAGGTCGGCGGGAAAACCGCCCATAAGTTGGCTCGGGCTGGGGAAAACGTGGAGCTGGCTAGTCAAAAGGTTACGGCCTACGCGCTGACCTTAGAGGCTTATAACCCGCCGGTAGTGGTTTTTCGGGCTAAAGTTTCGGCTGGCTATTACATCCGCTCCTTGGCCCGGGACCTGGGCCAAGAGCTTGGTTTAGGCGGGGGGGCCTTAAAAGCCTTACGCCGCGAGCGGATTGGCGATTTTGGTTTAGAAGAGGCTAGGGGGTTACCCCAAAGCCGGGCTGAGCTTTTGGCCCGGTTAATTAGCCCCCGGGCCGCCTTAGCCGGTTGGCCGGAAGTTCTGGTCTCCGCCCTTGAGGCCGAAAAGTTAGCCCACGGACAAGGGGTTAGGTTAGCTAATAATCTAACGGCTTTAAGCCTATTAGGGCCAAATGAGGGGCGTAAAAACCCCTTGGTGAAAATTATCGAGCCCCAAGACCAGCTTTTAGGTCTAGGGTATCTGGAGCCCCCGATTATGGGGGATCTAGGCCAGGAGCCCCCAGGGCCTTTCTTGCGGCCCTCGCGGGTGTTTAAACCGCGTTAGCGGTCAATTTAGCCACCTATTGGCAAGGAGAATGACATGTCCATCACCCCAGAGAAGACGGCCGAGCTTCTGGTCGCCTATCGTCAACACGAAAGCGACACCGGCAGTCCGGAAGTTCAAGTGGCTCTTCTTTCGGAGCGCATCAACAACCTGGTGGAGCATTTTAAGGTTCACCATAAGGATCACACCTCCCGTCGCGGCCTATTGAAGTTGGTTGGCCAAAGACGGCGACTTTTGAATTATCTAAGAAAAAACCATATTAACCGCTACCGTGAGCTGATCGGTCGCTTGGGCTTAAGAAAGTAGCCTTTCGATCTTTTGGGCCAAGGGCGATTAATAATCGCCCTTTCATTGGACGCGAAATAGGCCCCCCTATTTTCGGGGGGATTTTTCCGCTTTTTCGGCGGCGGGGCGGCTTAGAGGTCGCGGCGACGTTAGGCGGGGGCAAGGAGAATATTTGATGAAAGTTGAAACTAAGTTTGGCGACTCCACGGTCACCATTGAAACTGGCCGGCTGGCCAAGCAGGCCGCCGGCTCGGTCCTCGTGACCATGGGGGAGACCATTATCTTGGCCACCGCCCAGGCTTCTCAAGATATCCGGGAAGGCATCGACTTTTTACCGTTAACTGTGGACTACCAAGAAAGGTTCTATTCCGTGGGCCGCATCCCGGGGAATTTTTTCCGCCGGGAGGTGGGTCGCCCCTCGGAAAAAGAGACCTTAACCTCGCGTTTTATTGACCGGCCCTGTCGGCCTTTAATCGACAAGAACTGGACCTATGAGACCCAGGTGATCGCCCAGGCTTTGTCCGTGGACGATAAGTACGATCCGGATTTGTTGGCCATGCTCGGGGCCTCGGCGGCTTTAACCCTCTCGGACATCCCCTTTAACGGGCCCATCGCCGGGACCAGGGTGGCTCGGGTCGAGGGGTCCTTAATCGTGGCCCCCACCCAAGCCCAGTTGGAGACGGCGGATCTGATCTTAATCATCGCCGCCTCGGACGAGGCCGTGGTCATGGTCGAGGGCGGGGCTAAAGAAGCTAATGAGGCCGATATCCTCGAGGCCATCTTCTTAGGGCAAAAGGCCGTGGCCCCGTTACTGGACATCCAAAGGAAACTTCAAGAAGCTTGCGGCAAGGTCAAACGGACGGCCCCGACTATCGTGAGAGACTTGGATCTCATCGCCAAGGTCAAAGCCGATTACCGCGCGGATATGCTCCAAGCTTTAACCACCAAGGAAAAGCAAGGGCGCCATCAAAAGGTCCATGAGCTGGGGGCCAAGATCAAAGCTGACCTAGCGGAAAGCCATCCGGAGAGCGGCTCGGACATCTCTTTGGCCGTGAACGAGCTGGAAGGGGATATTCTCCGTGGGTTAATCTTAGAAAAAGGCCAACGCGTGGACGGTCGGACTTTAACCGAGGTTAGGCCCATCCAGTGCGAAGTGGGTTACTTACCTCGGGCTCATGGCTCGGCCATCTTCACGCGCGGGGAAACGCAAAGCTTAGGCGTGGCCACCTTAGGGACGAGCTACGATGACCAAAGGTTGGACACGGTCATTGGCGACACCACTAAAGCTTTTATGTTGCACTACAATTTTCCGCCTTACTGCACCGGCGAGGTGAAGCGCTTAGGCGCCCCGGGGCGCCGGGAGATTGGCCACGGGGCTTTGGCGGAGCGGGCCTTACGGGCCGTTTTGCCGCCCCATGAGTCCTTTCCCTACACTATCCGGGTGGTCTCGGAGGTTTTGGAGTCCAATGGATCCTCCTCCATGGCCTCGGTTTGCTCCGGGGCTTTAGCCTTGATGGACGCTGGGGTGCCCATTAAGGCCCCAGTGGCTGGGGTGGCCATGGGTCTAGTGGTTGAGGGCGACCAAGTGGTCATCTTAACCGATATCTTAGGCGATGAGGACCATTTAGGCGACATGGACTTTAAGGTCGCGGGCACTAAAGACGGCGTCACCGCCGTCCAGATGGACATTAAGATTAGCGGGGTCACCCGGGACATCATGTCTAAAGCTTTAACCCAAGCCAAAGAGGCCCGTCTCCACGTCTTAGGGGCCATGGCCGAGGCTCTAAAGACCCCGAGGCTAGAGATCTCCCAGTACGCCCCCAAGACCACCGTCATTGAGATCAACCCCGAGAAGATCAAAGACGTCATTGGGCCTGGCGGCAAGATCATTAAGGCCATCCAAGCCGAGACCGACACCCGCTTAGAGGTGGAGGATAGCGGTAAGGTGACTATCTACGCCCCCACCCAAGAAAAAGCCCAAGCCGCCGTGGCCGCGGTCCGGTTGCACACCCAAGCCCCGGAGGTCGATAAGATCTACTCCGGTCGGGTGGTGAAGATTGTGGACTTTGGGGCCTTTGTGGAGATCTTGCCCGGGACTGACGGGCTGGTCCACATCTCCCAGTTAGCCAACGAAAGGGTCCAAAGGGTCTCGGACGTGGTTAAAGAAGGGGATGTCTTTGACGTGAAGGTCTTAGGCATCGATAAGGCCGGAAAGATTCGTCTATCCCGGAGGGCCGTTCTGGAGGAAGGCCGTCGCTAAATTACTAAGCCCTAAAAGGGGCCTTATTGGCCCCTTTTAGGGCTTAAGAGCCAGTGTAGCTCAATTGGTAGAGCTCCTGATTTGTAATCAGGAGGTTGCGGGTTCAACTCCTGTCGCTGGCTCCAGTAAAATCAATAACTTACGGGGAAAAGGGAGGCGAGAAAGAAGGAAGGTTCTAAAACGGTTCTAAAAAACAATAAAAATCAATCCCAAAAATTTTTAAGATTGATACCCTAGTTTGAGGGTAATAGCTGACCTTAAGCCTAAAGAGACGGTAAAAAAAACAAAAAAGCCAATACCAAATACTTGACAAAAGAAAAATCAATATTAAAATAAAATCATCCTCCCCATTTGACTTCTGTTCCTTAATGGTTCCAGTTAAATGGCCCCCCCGGCGTTTGCGTCGGGGATTTTTTTTATAGGTTTTTAATGCGAGCGGTTTTTCTTATAGATAGAATTTTACGATGTTTAGTTTAGCTTGTTATCTGAATCCAAAACTGTGGCTAAAAATTGAACACAATTAAGTCTCTAAAACCATCTATATGAGTCAATCGGCTATAAAAAATACAAACATATTACTCTTTGTATTTAGTGAATAGACTGCAGAGATCTGAAAATTTACTAAATTGGTCTATGTGGTTATGAAAATTTTCTTCATCAACATAAATAAAATCAAATATAGTTTTATGTTTAATTTTATTAACGTCTAAACACCAGTTCTTAAGGCGCATCAATTTCAGATCGACATCTATATCTGGATATCCTTTAGTTTCAACGATATAGCATAGTTTTTCAGAAACTTTAACTATAAAATCAGGATAATAATTGGAAATATTGCCTTCGGAATTAATGTAATCAAGCTTAAAGTTGAGGGCAAAATAATTTTTGGCGTAACTGACAACGTCAGGGAGCCTTTCCAAAAGACCGGCGAACTCCAGCTCCAAGTGGCTGTCGCCAACCACGCGGTTGAAAACTGATTTTTTTGGCAATAAAAAATCTTGGTCGTTAACAATAAACGATTTAGTGTTGCGAAGTTTAATGTAATCCCGGAATTCCGCGTCACCTTTGGGCCTAATTGTTAAATCATTTATGGCTTTTTTAAGAGACATAATGATTATATTAGAAACATTAGGTTCCGATAAATTCCTTATAGTGTTAGGATCTTCTAGATTGATGGTAGTTTTAAAAAGGTTAAACTGAATAAATTCCATGACTTTTTGATAGAGGATTTCGTAGCCGCTGAATAAACGCAGTTCCTTCATGATTGAGTGGGTGAACCAGCCGATAACGCTCCGATAGTCAGCTATCCCCGCGCTGTCAAGGTAAGTCACGTGAGAGATTTCATCCGTGGTCAGATCTTTAAAAACAATTTCTTTAAGTCCTTCCTCAGTGTATGTTTTAAACTCTAATTTTTCACTACCTAAAGCGTTAACGACTAAATCAGCTAAATTTTTATACTCTCTATAAATGGCGGGCGACAGGATCGGGATCTCAATGTCTAATTCGTTTAGGTTTTTAGCCGGGTTATTTCGGTCAACTTCGATCAATAGTGGGGCTTTGGCCTCGGTTCCCTCTCCCATGGCCTTGCGCTCCAGCTCCACGCCCTCTGACTTAATCGACTCAATAAATTCCATAAAAGCCAGGGTGCCAATAACGCTGACGTACTCCTCGTTTAAGCCATAATACATCTTCCGTAGGCCCCGGCCCAAGGTCTGCTCCGGTAGGATATTGCTTTTAGAGGTATAGGCCCGTAAGCCCACAATGGTGGTGACGTTTTTGACATCCCAGCCTTCTTTGAGCATTAAAACGGAAACTATGGCTTTATAGGGGCTCGCGTCCGCGTCTATTTCATTGGAGTGACGCCTTAAATTTTCCAGCTCTTCTTTGCCCTTCCCGGTGGAGCCTTCGGAAATATCCCCATTGTTTTTGGTGTGGATGGTTAACACCGCCCCCTGAAGGTCTGGAATGGTTTCTAGATACTCGGCCACGTCATCGCAGTTACGGGTATCGTCAGTCATTACAAACAAGATGGCTTTCTTACCTAATTTAGCGTGTTCGTCACAGACTTTACGCCATTCAAGCACGCCTAAATTTAAGAAATCAACGAATTTCTCCACGTATTTCGCGCTTTGACGCTCAATCAGTTTTTCTCGGCTGGGCAGGTCAGGGAGGACCGGATGTTTGACCACGTTTTGATGAATAGCCTCAACTAGCGGATAATCAGAGATAGTTTGAGCGAAAATCGCTCCATTTACGTGTCTAGGCGTGGCTGTGACATCGATTTGAACGCTTAAAGACGAGCCTTTTTGAAGTAAATTATTGTGAATATCTTGAATGGACTTAAACCAGGCCAACTTAGAATCGTGAATGTGGTGAGCCTCATCGTTAATGACCATAAGCTCGTCAACATCGCGGACTATGACGCCTAGATCGACTTTAGAATCCGTAGTGGCCCCCACCGGCCTTGGGCCTAAAAAATAGTCCATCGTGTTGTCATCGTTGGCCGTTGGTAAGGAGTCTTTACTGATGTAAACTCTTTGAATATTGGTAAGAAAAATATTGCCTATGGATTGAGTAGCGCGCACTTCATCTTGTTTATGGACAACAAGGTTAAAATCATCCTGCCAATTATGACCGTTATAGCCGTTTACAGGTACTATAGGGTCTTCGTTAAAGATTCTTAACCCTTCAAAATCTTTATAGATTCGGTCTAAAACGATGATGTTGGGAGCGAGGACCAGGAAGTTTCGGGCGAGCGTGGAGTCAGGCTCATAGAGCTTATGGTAATAGCTCCAGGCTAGGACCAGACTCATTACCTTCGTTTTTCCCGTGCCCGTGGCCATTTTGATGACCAGACGGAGCCAAGATTCATCAAATTTGTCCTCTGAAATTAATCCTGAGCTGTCAAACCGCATTAAATCATAATTATTTTGCGCTTTAACAACGTCATAAAGAAAGATAACAGTCTCTAAAGCTTCACGTTGAGCGAAAAAATACCTGAATTCCTGCGGCAAACCTCCTGGGCCGTTGACTAAATGATTTTCCTTAAACCACCAATTTAAAAGGCTCACGCTGGTTTGCGTGGCTCCCTGGTAATCACTATCGCGAAAAATCTTGACCTCCTTACGTAACTTGACTACGAGAGGCGGCATCAATTTGTCCATTGACGCGTCCCTTAAGGATTCGTCAGCTGGAAACCATCGCAGATCAGGGTCTAAAATTTCATAGGGAGATTTTGGGAAATCAGGGTGGAGGGCCATTACTTCTTACCAACGCTGATATCAATAACGCGCATAGTGTCGTTACCGAGGATATCGACAACCTTGACAGCTATCTTTTTACGGCCAGTAGAACCGTTATAAGAGTGAAAAACGCTTTTTAGCTCTAATGTTCTGTCTTTTTTTGTCCTAAAAGTCTGCCATTCATTTTCAAAAATGAAATCACCTGTCCATTCTTCTGTGATTTCACCTGTAGCGATGTCTTTCCTGGCTATAATCTCCCTTTTACTCTCGAAATCAAAGTCTACCGCCCAATAATCAACCCAATCAGTCCATTTTTTAGTTAAAACTTCCTTCCTGATGATCCCATTCTTATCCTTGGTTAGTTTAGTTATCTGACCTCGTTGGACGATAATTTTACTACCGCCAGGCTTAAGCTTGGATTCAACTTCAGCGAAGGAGTCTTGCGAGTAAAAAACGGAGTAATTTGTCAGTTCCACCGCTACTTCATTATTCTTGTAAAGTGGGCAAATTTCAATGTAAGCGGCGTCATGAAACGAAATTTGGTCTTTGTCCACCGCCCTCTTGTCAAAAACATCAGCGGGGATATATTTAGGCGCGATATTAATGCCTTTACTTTTAGCTTCTTCTAAAATATTAGGGAATAGTCCCATTTCAAACTCGAAACCAAGTATATCAACATTAACAACCCGATTTTTACGACATTCTAATATAACTTCTTCTATAAACAGGCGGGTAACAGGCAGATTGACTGGGCCAATGACTACCATGCGACCCGACTTTTTGCCATGATAAGTCGTGAATCCCTCAACAGGCTCAGCGTGATAGGCTCGAAGAATCAATTCTTTAAACGCCTGTTCCTTGGCTTCCCGCTGTCTAAGTTTTTCTTCCTCCCGTAGGTCCTGATTAACGGCGACATAGTGCTGACGCTCATATTTGCCTAGGTTAAGGACATCAAAAGCTCTATAGGGCTTACCGGCTTTTTTAAGCTCGCGCTGAACTCCCAAAAGACGTTTTCTGGTGGTATGGATGGCGAACTTACCAAGGTCTGTGGCTATCCATTTGCGGCCAAGTTTTTCAGCGACAGCGGCGGTTGTGCCAGAGCCACAGAAGAAATCAGCTACTATATCTCCTCCTTTAGAAGAAGCGTTTATGATACGATTAAGCAATGTTTCTGGTTTTTGTGTCGGATAATCAATTCTTTCGTCAGCATGGGCAGAAACAATATTTATATCATCCCATAAATTTTGTACAAATTCTCCCTCATTTTCATCTAAATACCTTTTACGTTGGATTCTTCCATCTTTCTTTTTTGGAAAATATAATTTGCCTAATTTATCCCATTCAATCATCTTTTCAATAGAAATAGCCCAACCTTTTTCTGGAGGTTTATATCCTTTGTACTCGTATTTTAAAGTTGGACTATAACTAGGACTTGCTAAATTATCAATCCTATATCTACGCCCATTTTCATCAATATGACGATAAAATTCATCAATATAATCTTGCCTTAGAGGTTTAAGTGGATTTGAAAAATAAATAGTTTTGTTTTTAGAGTAGAAAAATATTGTATCTGTTTGAACCCCATAATTTGTCGGGTTTTGGGTGGTAATCCCTCTTCCGGTTTTTCTTTTCCAGATAATTTCGTTACGAAAATTACTAACGCCAAAAATCTCATCTAAAATAGTTTTAATATAATTATTAGTTCTTCTGTCGCAATGTACATAAATAGATCCGTTTTCAGACAAAATATCTCGCAATAATTTAAATCTTTCATAAATCATTGAAATAAAACTATCCGCTCCCTTACCCCAAGTATCCCTATAAGCTATTTCTTCTATAATAGAAGGGTTTTTTGTAAAAGTATCTTCACCTATTTCAATATCTATCGAAAAATCAGCTCCAACATCGAAAGGTGGATCGATATATATCAATTTAATTCCACCTTGCCTCTCAATCTCCTCTCTCATAGGGCCATTCTTAAGGGAAGAAAGGATAAGTTTGTTGTCCCCCCAGATAAGTTTGTTGCTCCAGCCATCCTGTTGCCTACCACGTTTATCCACCGCGAATAGATCGCCAGTTTCGAAGGCCTCGCTTCTTGGCTCATCAACCTGCTCAATTATCTGGAAAGGCAGAGCCACGTTACAGACGCTGTTGGTCTTCCCGTTCCAAACCAGCTCAACCTCTCTTGGGTCCTCAAACAGGAGATAGCGATACTTTTCTGGTAAAGGCTTATCTTCCTCCAGATATCGTTGGATTTCCTGAATCTCTTGGGGGGTCAGTCTGGGCATTAAAATACAACCTCGGAAGTCGCGATATGTTTTTAACTTAAAACGCCTTAAATAAATAACGATTTTATACCAGACTCATTTGATTTGTCAAGAGAAATAAAAGAAACAATTTTATATTTCTAATAATGTTTGTTTTACAGGAATTATACTTCTTTAAAGAGCGGTCTTCGCCTTTGGGCAAGATATCATCCATAGGGAGCGAACTAGGCTAGTTCGCTCCAAAACAACCCTTTATCTTCGAGGGGAGGATCGATGGGGATAGAGAAGTGAGGTTAAAGGACGCGTCTTAAGGATAAACGCGCCTCGGGTAATTGTCGAGAAAAGACAATTGGGTTGTTGGAGCTAACTAGCTTAAGGGCGATATTTTGGTTTTTCGCGGCTAAATACGGGCGGGTAAACTAAATCATTAGGGCTTCAACACTGTTGAGTGAGAGGGAGGGCCCCAGCGTTTGACCGGTCCTGATTAAGTTAAGTATTTAGCCGCGAAAAGCGAGGGTTATGGTTGGGTGACGCGACCATAACCTTGATTCCATATCAACCTTTAAGCTTAAAAATCCTGGCCAGAAGGGCGGCTTTTGGTCGCCTTTTTTCTAAATGACCGGGACTATAACGTTTTAGCGAGCCGGATTTAGGTTAAACATCGCGACCGCGTGGGCGAATTCTGTTTTTTGGAGCTAAAACTGGCGCTTTGTTCGTTATTCATAAGGGCTATTCTTCCAATCCCGAGGTATTCGTGTCCAGCTCGAGCAAGGACGGGTTATTTATAAGGACGGCGCTCCGCAGATGATGGAAGGCCTTATCGAGATCCTGGCGCATTAAGTTGTTGGTTTCCTTATAGATCAACCCAAGTCGGTAATGGGCCGTGGGGTTCCCTTGTTGGCTAGAGAGGGTGTAATATTTCACGGCCCGTTCAATATCGTAAGCCACGCCGTCACCGTCTTCGTAAGCTTTGCCGAGGGAATACTGAGAGGCGGGGTCGCCTAAATTGGCCCCTTTTTGCCACAAATCTAGGCCCTTCTCCTTGTTAACCGGGGTTCCGAGGCCAAAAAAGTGGGCCAGGCCTAAGGAGAAGAAGGCGGGTTTACAGCCGTTGGACACGGCCTGTTTCCAATATTTTAAGGATTTAGTCCGGTCTTTATCGACCCCGGACCCGGAGTGGTAGGCCCAGCCCAAGTGATTCATGGCCGGGGCGAAGCCGCGGATAACGGATTTGCGCCACCACTCGACCGCTCGCTCTGAGTCTTGAGGGACCATATCGCCCAATTTGTAGGCCACGCCTAGGTTGCACATGGCTTCCCGGTCCCCTAAACCGGCCATACGGCGCCACTTATCGATGAGCGGCTGATTCCCGTTAGGTTGAGATGATTTAGACGCGCGTTTTTTTCCCAAAATTTCTCTCCATATATTCGCCTTGAGGCGCGAAAGGGTTTAATGGTTAATCAGTGAAATGGTCTTTCTCTTAAGGTTTTATGGCCTTAAAAAGTCAACTCTTGTAGGCGCCGGTGATCGCCTTTTTCCCAGTATTTCAGGGCTAAAATAGCCTTGGGGTGGCCATCGTTAGCGGCGTTCCGCCACAGCGACTCGACCGCTTGGCCATCGTTGGTAGCCCGATTTAAACGTTTATAACGAGCCAAGCCCAGGTTGAACTTGGCGTCCGCGTCGCCATATTCCGCGGCCCTTTGCCAAAAGTAGGTGGCCTGAGCCTCGTTCTTGGGCACGCCTAGGCCGCTATACAAAGCCCGACCGAATATGACCATGGATCGGGGGTGATCCAGAAGGGCGGCGTTTTGCCAATGATATAAAGCCCGAGGCTGATCTTGGATCAAGGACGGGCGGTCAAAGATTACCCCAAGTTGGTGATGAGCCGCCGCGTTGCCTTTAAGGCTAGCTTTGGTGTAATACTTAATAGCCAGGTCGATATTCTGAGGCTTCCCATCGCCTTTCTCGTAAACCTGGCCCAAGGAAAATTGGGAGGCCGGGTCATCCGCTTGATCCCCTTTTTCCCAGGTTTCAATCGCCAAAACCGGATCAACGTCGGTCCCGAGGCCATGGCGATAAGCCACCCCTAAGGAGAAAAAGGCCGGGGGGTAACCCTTGGCCACGGCCTTTCGCCATAAGGCGAACGACATCGCGCAATCCTCTTCCACCCCTTCGCCGCCATAGTGGGCCCAGCCTAAGTTATCCATGGCCGGGGCGTGGCCTTTCGCGACCGCTTTCCACCACCAAACAACGGCTTGGTCTTGATCCATGGGGACCACGTCGCCAAAATGGAAGGCCACGCCTAAGTTGTTCATGGCCTCAGCGTCATTTAAACCGGCCAAGCGCCGCCAACTGTCGATGGTCGCTTGATCTTTGGGTTTTTCGCTATTACCGTATTTTTTCATGTTAGGGTCCTTTATCGCGCGATATTTTTCATTGATTAGTTACTATCGCGATTGCGTTAAATTAATATATAAACAATTAGATGTTAGATGGCGCTTAGCCCCCGAACCGCCGCGCTCAATCAACTGGTCAACTTGGCGGTGGGAATAAGGGGAGGCCAAGTCGCTTCCTTTAGCCCCCCATTTTTCCGGTTTCCCTAGCCCTAGTCATAGTGTTAGCCACTTTCTGTTTCCAAGGCCGAAAAGGCGAACCCTAAGAAAAAACCCGCCGGCGTTTATCTTTTAGGATGGACTTTAGCCAAAACTCCAACGCCTTGGGTCCATCATTTCCCGCCCTTTGGCCGCCATAGTAGGCCAAGCTCAAGTTATTCTTGGTCGGGGCCTGGTCTTTCGCGGTCGCTTTCCGCCACCAATAAGTGGCTTCCACTTGATCTGGGGTCACGATTTGGCCTGAATGGAAGGCCACGCCTAAGTTGTTCAAGGCCCCATTGACGTCTATAAAGGCTAAGCGGCGCCACCGGTCGGCGGTCGTTTGGGGCATGGGTGGTTGGATCTTAATATTTTTTCGCAAAATGAAACTCCTTTAATCTACGATTGTCAATAAGTCATATCAAAACAGTTGGGTCGTCAAGGTCTAAATCGCTGTAAAAATCAAAAGCCGCCAGCTTATCGCGTTGGTCATTTTCGAGTAAGGTTAGGGCTGAAGCGGCTTTATCGTGACCATTGTCCGCGGCTTTTCGCCACCATTCTCTAGCCAGTTTGTCGCTAAAGGTGGAAGAGTCCGGGTTTTTATAATGGAGCAGTCCCATGCAGTACATGGCGTCCAGGTCGCCATATTCCACCGCTTTTTGCCAAAATCGCGTGGCCAAGGCTTCGTTCTTGGGCTCCCCATCGCCTTTATATAAAGCCAGACCATAATAGACCATGGACTTTGGGTGACGCTTAGAGGCGGCCTCCCGCCAATGGCTTAAAGCTTTGGCCTGATCAAAACGCGAGGTTTCGCCGCTATAAATACGCCCTAACCGGTAATGAGCGCCCAAGTAACCTTGTTGGCTGGATAGGGTGAAATACTTAATGGCCTGGTCTATATCCTTGGGGGCTCCTTCGCCCAACTCGAAAGAGCGCGCTAGGGCGTATTGGGCATCGGGATCGCCGTTTTTAGCCCCTTTTTCCCAGAATTCTACGGCTTTAGCCTTATCCACCTCGGTCCCATGGCCATAAAAATAGGCCACGCCTAAGGGACCATAAGCGGATTTAAAACCACAGGCGACGGATTTTTCCCATAATCGCAAGGCCTTAACGTAATCTCGCTCGACCACTGAGCCTAAATGATAGAGGCAACCCAAGGCGTACATAGACGGGGGGTGGTTACGGACCACCGCCTTCCGCCACCAATCCAGGGCTTCCGCTTTATCCTTGTTCACCACTTTGCCAAAATAGAAGGCGCCGCCCAAGTTGGCCATAGCGGCCTTGTCCCCCACTCCAGCCATACGACGCCACTTATCGATGGTGGCTTGATTCTTTGGGGTCTTGAATTCAACTAAAAACATCAAAACGCGCTTCCTTTAATACGCGCCATTGGTCAAAGGCCAATGGCGTAAGATAAGAATCGTCATTAAAAATCTAGAGCTTCCCGATACGCTCGGTCGTTGTTTTCTAAGTGGGTTTAGGCAAAATTGATCTTTAACGCCTATAACCAGCCATGACGCATCGGGACGATCGGCGCCGCGACTTTTTAATGTCCTCGTTTATCTGGATTGTCCTTAGCCCTTTGGCGACCGGCGGGGCTAAAATGTCTTTGACGCGGCCAGGTCCCCCGCTTTTCCGGCGAAAGGCGTAAGATAGTTGGTTACGAAAGGCCAAGATATCGTTATTAGGGAGCGTCAGTTTATTGTTGTAAAGTGGGCCTGAGCGGCCAAACCCCTCTTCCGATAGGTCGGATTGGGATTCGCTCTTAGAGTTATCGTCGACATACAAGATTATGGCTCGTGGGAAGGCCTTTTGGGCGGAGCGCTTCCAATGATCTAGAGCTTTGACTCTATCTGGGAGTTGGTTTAGGGGATTGAGGATTGTCCCCAGGGGGCCTTCCATTGTGGGGGTCCCATTTTGACTGGTCTTAGCGTAATACTTAGTGGCCAGCTCAATATCTTCGGGCGCGTCCTCGCCCCGCTCGTAAACTTGACCTAAAGAAAATAGGGACCCTAAGTCGCCTAATTGGGCTCCTTGACCCCATAACTCTAGAGCTTTAGTCTTATTAACGTTGACGCCTAAGCCCAAAAAATAAGCTATCCCTAGGGAGTAATAAGCGGGCGTATAGCCATTTAATAATGACTTTTCCCATAATTTATAAGCTCTATCCCGATCCTGGGGGACTCCTAGGCCATAATAGTAGGCCCAACCCAAGCGATCCGCGGACGGGGCGTGGCCGAGGTTAGCTTTCTCCTCCCAGCTAGCCGTAACTTGGGCTTGGTCCAGAGGAAGGCTAGGCCCATCATTATTGGCGGCCTTAAAGTCGCGTTTAACGGCCTGGTTATGATCGTCTGGGCTGGGCCATAATTCGCTGATCGTTTGAATCCGCGTTCTATTTTTATTAATGAATTCATTCATGATATAACTCTTTTAATTACTCTGTAATATAAATAATTAATGCTATAATTTAATCAATTATTTCCTTATCTAAATAATTTTGGAAATGATATAAGCTTAATGAATATAAAGAGGCTAAGTTTCCTAATTTAGCTCCAAAAAGCCAGGTCGCCATGGCCTTAGTCGGGTTAGCTTTGACGCCAACGCCCCAAAAATACGCTAGCCCCAGGGAGTGATACGCGGGCGTATAGCCTTGGGCGCTGGCCTTTACCCATAACGGAAAAGCTTTGCCCCAATCCTTGGTGACTCCTTGGCCGTGATAGTAGGCCCAGCCCAAATGATCCATGGAGGGGGCGTAGCCTTGGACCGTGGCCTTTTTCCACCAAGACGCGGCCTGGGTTTGGTCTTGAGGGACGATGTGGCCGCCTTGATAGGCGCTACCTAAGTTGTGCATAGCCTCCTTGTTCCCGAGATCGGCTAAGCGGTTCCAGTCATCGATGGTCGTCTGAGTCGTTGGAGGCTCTATGTTATTGAATTCACTCAAAATATGACCGCCTTCCTTTTAGACATTAAACGCGCGGGGGGGCGCGATAACCCCAATCATTAAAAAAAACAAAACTAAAAAACTTCCAGTGAGGTCCATTGGCTCTAAAAATCCAGAGCGCCTAAAGAATCGTGATCGCCATTTTCCAGGTGAGTTAGGGCTAAAGCGGCTTTTTCATAACCAGCCGCCGCGCTTTTCCGCCACCATTCTTTAGCCATCCCCTGGTTGATAGGAGTATGGGGATAATGGTAGTGGGTAAGGCCCATGGCGAACATGCCTCTGGGGCGCCCATATTCGCGGCGCTCAACCAAATCATCGTGGCCCCCTCCACGTTCTGGGGAAGTCCGTCACCAACGCGCCAAGCCTTAGCGAAAACGTTCATGGACTCCACGTGTCTTAAAAGGGAGCCTGGCCGCCAGTGGTTTAAGGCCCTAGTCCGGTCATAACGCTCGCCGGGACGGTTAAAGATTAACCCCAGTTGGTAATGCGCTTCCCCATACTTGTCTTCGGCGGCCTTACTCAAAAATTCAATTCCCCGTTCAATATCTTGAGTAACTCCCTCTCCTTTAGCGTAAGATAAGCCAAGCCAATAATTGATGGCGGCATCGCCACAACCGATAGCTTTCTGAAATGTTTTAAAGGCAATTTCCTTATCCATCGGGACGCCATGCCCGTGGTAATAAAGTATTCCCAAAGGCGGTAGAGCGGGTTTATGGCCATTGGCGGAGGACCTTTTAAACAATTTGAAAGCCTTATCGTAATCGACTTCAACGCCTTCACCGTCATAATAAGCGTGACCCAAGTCGCGCATGGCCCCAGCGCGCCCTCTAGTCACGGCCATTCGCCACCAAGTGACGGCCTTGGCCCGGCTCATGGGGACGACCTCGCCACCGTAATAAGCGCCGCTTAAGCGGTTCATGGCGTTTTTATCCCCATAGCGGCCGATTTTCGCCATTTATCGATGGTCGCCTGGGTGATCTTAAGTCCCTTATACTTTCTTCCGGGAGGCGTCATAATGACATTTCCTATATATTTTGGATATTTCAAAGCGTAACTCCCATAATAAGCGACTAAAAGACTAACGCGAAAGGGTAACTAAAGATTAATATAAACGGCTTAAGGTAGCCAGTGGATATATTTCTTGTTATTAAGGTTAGACACCCCCCATTAAAGTAGGTTAATTGGAAATAGCGGACCCGTCATCGCCAGGCCCTTTAGTCAACTGGAGACGGCCTTTGCCGCGCTCATAAAGACGCCAGTGGTTTTTATAAGCCCAGCCCAAGTAAAACAGGGCCGAAGGGTTGCCCTTTTCCGCGGCTTTAAGCCACCACTCCAAGCCTTTTTCCTTGTCCGCCTGAACGCCATCGCCCTTGAAGAAAGCCAGCCCTAAAAGGAACTGGGCCGGGCTAAAACCCAATTCAGCCGACTTACGCAACAAGGCGATGGACTGGGTCTTGTCCATGGGCAACCCCTCGCCATCGCGGAAGGCGATTGCCAGGTAACATATGGCCCCAGAATGGTTAGATTTGGCGGCCTTGTTCCACCAAAAGACCGCTTCGTTTTGGTCTTTAGGGAGATCAATGCCGTTGAAATAGTGGAAACCCAGGTGGGTTTGGGCGTTGGGATCGCCTTTTTTGGCTGATTCCATGATGACGGCCAGAGACCGAGGTTGATGTTTCCGCGAGTTAGACTCACTCATAAAAGCTCCTCGTCATGGCCAATAGGCTCTAAAAAGTATCCTGGATATTGGCCATCTACGCAATTGATAAATATTAAGAAATCACAATTTTAATCCGCGTAACAAAAATAAATGGATGGTTTAAGGTTGTTTTGCCGTAAATTTTCAACCAAATGTATTGGACAGTGACAAACTGACCTAAAAAAACGTTGGGGCCAGAGGCCGTTAAATCCTGTGAGTAAGCGACTCCAAAAACTCGAAGTCCGTATCTTCCAAAGATTTTAGAGCCACAGCGGCCTTGGCGTTACCAGCGGCGGCGGCCTTTAGCCAATATTCTTTAGCCTGATCAATCTTTTTGGCGTATCGCCTGTTCCTAAAGTGAACTAGGCCCAGGTAGTACTCAGCGTCATGGTCACCCAATTCCGCCGCTTTCATAAAGTAGAGCGTGGCTTTGCTCACGTCTTTTGGCAGACCGTCGCCGTATAAAAGAGCCGCGCCATATCTGACAAAAGAGGGCGGGTGATGGAAAAAACAGCCCTTTCGGAAATTCTCTAAAGCTTTAGCCGGATTATGAAGCCGACCTTGGGCTTTATAGGTCTCTCCCAGTTGGTAAAAGGCTTCCACCACCCCTTCTTCGCTGGCTAGTCTCATCAGTCGGACGCCGCGTTCATCGTCTTTGGCAACGCCATCGCCTAAAGTCAAGGCCTTTCCTAGGTGATATTGGGCGTAAGCGTCACCGTCTCTGGAGGCTTTGCTCCACAACTTGATGGCCTCGCGCTTGTTAACCCTGGTTCCATGGCCATAAAAGTAGGCGAATCCTAGGGAAAACGTAGCCGCGGTATCGCCCTTTTGAAAAGACTTTTTCCATAATTGGAACGCTTTCTCTTTATCTTGTATGACCCCTTCGCCATCAAAAAAGGCTAAAGCCAAGTTGCCCATAGCCCCAGGGTGACCTTTGTCCGCGGCTTGACGGAACCAATAGACGGCTTGGACTTTATCCTTTGGGACGCATTGGCCATTACGATAAGCCAGGCCCAAATTGTTCATGGCCTCCCGGTCGTCCATCCCGGATAATCGGCGCCATTTAGCGATGGTGGCTTGATCCACTGGGGCCGGTCGCATTGGGTCCGGTCGCATATTGCGCGTTTTCATAATTTAACTCCAAAAATTAATAACCAAAGATTAACGCTGATAGCGATAATCGGGGAATTGGCATTGATTGAATGGCCAAAACTTTAAGTTTCACTCATTTATAGCTCTCAAAACAATATTTAAACATTGTAAAAATGACATATAAGTATACCTAAAGTTATCAAATTTGTTAAATAAAACTAAAGTCATTTTTGTTTGTTCTTAATCTCTGGAAAGTCAAGCCGCTGACCGAAAATACGGCGTCAAAACTGAGCCTCAAAGAAGTAAGTTGTTGAAATCACTTGGTTTTTTTTCAAAACCTCTAGAACAAAAAAAACCCGCCTCCACTTGGGAGGCGGGCAAAAATAGGTTAGATTGGTCTTACAATCTATGTCCTTGCCAGCTTTAGTCCCCAAGCTGAACGCGGGCGAAAATACAGGCGGGTCATCTGACTTGTCGCGCCGAGGACGCCTTTTAAGAAAGATTTCTCCAAAGGCTTTTAGGGTCCACCAGCCGGTTTTACCCGGCGGCGCGCTTCACAGTGATGGGCTCGTTCCCGATTATAACGGGAATTCCCCCTTTACTCTGGAAATCACATCCAGTTCCTGAACTTCGAATAACGATTTTCGACTTCTTCATCAACAAGGCCAGATTATTACCTTCAAAAAACTTTGTCAAGAGTTTTTTCTTGACGGAACGAAAAAAAATTTTAACCCCCCCCAAAAACAGAGGGAGCCTTCTATAAGGTTAGCGCTTACGACCGTTTTTTTTTGAATCCAGGTCGCGCGGGGGGCCTAAAGTTTTCCCCCAAGGAAAAATCCCCCCTTTTTCCCTCGGATTTTTGTCTTCTTTGGGAGGGCGATCGACTCTCTCGCGCCTATTCTACAATAGGTTGCATTTATGACAATATTTTTGAGAGTCAAAAAATAACGCTTGACATTTCGATTTGGAGAAGCTACTTTTTACTGGCCTTTTAAGTTTTTGGCTTACCAGAGCGAAAACGGCGCGGAGCTTATAGGATAAGGAACCTTAAGTGGACATTCTCGGAAACCAATTAGCTCCCATGGATCAAACTATTAACAGTGGATTGATTTAAGCGCTCTGCATTTAATTGTTATAATTGAAGTTCTTTTGGCCTTGTGATCAAAAGAAACGATCGAGTAAGTTAAATTATCGAAAATGGGGTGGTCGGGAAGAATCAATTTTTTGTTCCCACGCTCTGGGTTAAGGTTTAGGGGAGGGATTCAACCTAATAGTCTCTAAGCCCCTAAGCCCCGGCCCCTAGAAATAGTAATTTAGCAATAATTTACATAAATTTTGATAATCGCTTAATCTGTCCTTAAGATTGGAAGACTTTTTAGCCTCGCTAGGCGTTTAGTCCAAAAGCTGGTTTTTAAGTCGAACTTAAACGATATTTTGTCCTTGGCCCGGTGGGTAATGTTTGTCCACCAATTTGTCCACCAAGGGGATCGCGTTTAAGGTTTTAAATTAAAAAGACCAAAAATTGTTCTTTTTCAATTTAACAATCTTAATTTAATAAATTTGCTAAATTGCGTAAGTAAAAATAAAAAACACTTGTTAAAGGATTTTAATATTATGTTTAAAGTTATATTAGTCGATACATAATTATTTTTAATTTTTAAATTAAAATATTATTATTCTTTAATTAAATATATATCAAATTATTGTTTCTTCAAGAAAGTCTTGTAGCTTTAAGGAGAACGTATGAATTCTATTTTAAATTTTGATTATTTTAGAGATAGAGCGCTGGCCGGAGATCCAGAGTCCCAATTGGCCATCGCTGAAGGTTATTATGACGGGTTAGGTTTAGAGAAAAATTGCGCTTTGGGTAAAGAATGGGCCGAAAAAGCCGCCACCAAAGAATGGCCCGAGGCCCAGTTAAAGCTCGGCCACTGGTTGGTTGAGGAAGCCTCTTGGGCCTTTGAGGCCACCTTCCCGCCTTTGCCGCGGGAAGACGGAACTGGCTTGATATATCTGGGGGCTAAACCCTTCGAAGATCAGTTTGATGAGTTCTTGTCTCAGCCTGATATGGCCAATTTCGCCAAAAAGATTATTAAAAAAGCTAAATCCCGGCCTCTGTTTCAAATCGGCCAGAAGAAAATGGCCCAAGGCCTTAGGTGGCTGGAAAAGGCCGCTGACCACAATCTAGCCCAGGCTCAATACGAGTTAGGTCAGTTAAGCTTAAGGCTACCGCCTTTCCCTTTTGACGTCTCCAAGTCTATTTCGTTATTAAATAAGGCCGCCAACCAGGATAATTCCAAAGCCATGTACCTTCTAGCGAAAATATACTTTAGAAGGGGCTCTGATCATAGCGTCAATCCGTTTTCGGCCATGCGGCTTCTAATGGAGGCCTCCAGACTGGGTGAGCCTAGAGCTCATTCTGACCTGGCCATGTATATTCTCTATCAAGAACAAGTGACTGAAGAGCAAAAAAAAGAGGCGGTCCAACTGTTGGAAAAAGCGGCGGAAAACGGGATTCCCATGGCCATATTTAATCTGGCCGTTAATCTTTACTTGGGAATAGGGGTCGAGAAGGACCGCGAAAGAGCCATTAGTCTATGTAGAAAAGTGTCAAATCCTTATGTTGTGGGAAATAAAGCCATGAATAAGGTGAATATGACATTAGAAAAGATGTTGGCTGGAGCGAATGACCTTTAAATACATATTAACTTAATTATTATAGTATATTTAACATTTTATTGTTTAAGAAATTTGGTTTTTATTTTTAGGAGGTAGAAGTGAGGTTAAAAGTATTATTTAAGCTTAACCCACGGGTTAAGTTCAAAGTTAGGCTCTAATTTTCGAAAATTAATAGGAGTTGAGATGAAATCAATTAAATTAATATTTGATTTATTATGGAGAAAATTTTGAAAACTAGAGCCGAGTTTGATATTTTATTAGCCAAGGCCCAAAAAGATGATCCAGAGGCCCAGTACAAGGTCGCTGACTTGTATTTTGATGGAAATGGCATTGATGTCAATTATCAGTTGGGCCTGTATTGGGGCGAGAAAGCCGCGAAGAATGGTCAGAAATTAGCCCAACTCCAAATAGGTCACTGGTTGGTGGAGGAAGCGTCTTCGGAATTACCTAATATTCTACCAGAAGACAGTCAGCTTTATGAGTATTGCTCGATTTATTCCCTTGACCAGTTATTATCATACGATGATAAAGAATCTGTGCCTCTTTCCCTAAAGGAAGAGGTATATGATATGAGTTTTGAAAAGATAAAGCATTATCCTAGCGTTCAAGAGGCTATTAAAAAGCTTGAAGTGGGCCTTAATTGGATTGAAAAATCTTCTCTCCAAGGGGTCAGCCAGGCCCAATTACTGCTGGGGAAGTTATGCTTACGGCGGCCTCCTTTCCCGTATGACGTTCATAAAGCTGTCACGTTTTTAGAAATGGCCTCCTCTCAGCATGACACCCAGGCCATGTTTTTGCTGGCTATGATCCACTATAAAGGGTTTAACGGGCTGATGATCGACCAGAAGAAAGCCTTAGGGCTTCTCTATTTGGCCGCCAGTTTTGGGCACCCCAACGCTTTTACCAACCTGGCCGTCTTGATTTTACAGGGGAAACTGAATGAGGACAAAGAGACGGCCATTGAGTATTTACGAACCGCGGCCTCGACCGGGAATCCCGAAGCCATGTTAAATCTCGCCATTAATCTTTATTTAGGTAATGGGGTGGAGCGGAATCGGGAAGAGGCCATTGACTTATGTAAGCAAGTGACTTTTTTTGGATTTAAAATGGTTGAGAAATTGCTTGATAAAATGCTCTCTGGGGCTGATGATTTGTCTTTAGAAGAAAAATATATTCAATAACATAATGATTAGTGATTTTTAATCACTAATCATTATTAACTATATATAGTATAATATTTTTAATAACTAGTCGCTTATTGTCATTGATCCATTTTTTATCTGTTTTTTGGGACATAGCGACAATAAACTGTTTTTTTTAACTTATATGGAGTTAAATTATGACACTCAGTGAAGAAATTAGAGCTTTGTTGGTCAAAGCCGAAGAAGGCGATCCCGAAGCCCAGTTCGAGGTGGCCAACGCCTTTTTTTATGGGAAAGGCGCGGAGTTAAATCCCGAGGAGGGCCAAAAGTGGGGCCAAAAAGCCGCGGAGAATGGTCATGTCTTAGCCCAGTTTGAGCTTGGCCATGCGTTGGTGCGTGAAGCCACTAGAGAGTTTGTCGAAATTTTTCCGCGGTACCTTAACAATTTTGGAAAAGGCCTCCATCGGCCTCATATCGCGCCTATATTCATCCCTCTGGACCCTTTAAGCGATGACGATATCAAGGCCGCGAAAATGTTGGACGCTAAGGCGCGAAAACACATCATTAACAGTATGATTCCGCATCCCAAGTATCAAAGAGCCCATAAAACGTTATGGGAGGGAATCCACTGGCTGGAAGAATCCGCTGAACAAGACTACGGTCCAGCTCAATACGAGCTTGGCGAACTATACCAAACCAATTGCCCTTTCCCGTTAGACGGGAAAAAGTCTATCAAGTATTTGGAACTGGCCATTGAAAAGGGTCATGCCGTGGCCATGCGCATACTCGCGAGAATCTACTATATTGGGATAATGGGCGTTGTTCAGCCTAATAAGGCTAAATGCGCCGCGCTTCTCAAAGAGGCCGCTAGACTGGGTGACCCTGTCTCTCAAAACGACCTGGGTATGATGCTTTTTCATGGAGATGGCGTGGAGGAAGACAAAGAAGAGGCGGTCCTGTTGTGGGAAAACGCCGTGTCTAAAGATTTTCATTGCGCTATACAAAATCTTTCCGTTTGTCTTTATTTGGGGAATGGCGTGGAAATGGACCGGGAAAGGGCCATTGCGCTATGCCGGAAAATCGCTGATCATAGCGCAACCGCGGCTAAGATCTTGGAAAAGATGCTAGCTGGATCAAACGAACTATGTATTAGTGATATAACGCTTCAATAACATACGCTTTTATATTTGTAACCTTTAACAGCTTATAGGGAGAGGCTAAACCTCTTGACGATTAAGATCTAAAGAAGCCATTGTTTAGTTCTCCCTATTTATAATATAACGAAAAGTATTTTTAAATTGTCTATTATGATGTAATAACTGAGTTATTAATTAAATATAGTATATACAATTTTTATATGTTATTATAAATACTAAATTAAATTATTAATTTTTATGAAATAGTCTTTAATTATTATTTATTATATTATTGAGTGAATTTATGAAATGTAACTATAATTTTGATGAAATTTTGGCCAAAGCTAATCAGAATGATCCTGAAGCCCAGTACGCGGTCGCTAACGCTTACTTAGAAGGGAAAATTATTGAAAAAAACATTCAGTTGGGTATGGAATGGGATGAGAAAGCCGCTCAGAATGGTCACGCCATCGCCCAATTTCAACTTGGCCATATGAAAGCGCGAGAAGCCACTCTAGTGTTCAGTGACTTGATACCGCCCTACGCTAACTGTTTTGGCGTGGACATGAATACAATTGGCCACGCGCCAGTATTCATCCCTCTTCAGAACAATGTGATTGAGTTTAAAAAAGCTGAGGACCTGATAAAAATAGTCGAGGCTTACGAAAAGGCGAGGGTAAAACCCGCTTATCAAGACGCTAGAAACCAATTGATGGTCGGGATCGACTGGCTCGAAAATGCCGCCGCTCAAGGCTTAACGGAGGCTCAATATGAGCTGGCCGAGATATACAAAATTGGGGGGCCTTTCCCTTATGATGTAAAAAGGTCGGTCTTGTTTATGGAGATGGCCTCCGATAAAGGGCATAGAGTGGCTACCGTGACGCTCTCGGAAATGTGCGGTCGGGGGATCAAAGGCGTTCTAGAGGTTGATAAAGCTAAATCCCTTAAACTTCTAAAAAAGGCTTCCAGACTGGGTGAACTTTCCGCCCAAAATTTACTCGCCATAAAGCTTATCCGTGGAGAGGACGTGGAATACAAAGACCCAGAAGGGGCGGTCCAGTTGTTGGAAAAAGCCGCCGCCGCTGGGTTTATTAAAGCGATCCACAATCTGGCCATTTGTCTCTATATTGGGGAAGGGGTGGAACAAGACCAGGAAAGGGCCATTACGCTATTACAGGCGAACGATGAGCGGGATGAATTAGTGGCTAAAACTCTGAATCAGATGCTTTCCGGGACTGAAGAAATATCTATAAAAGATTTATCTAAATGAAAATATACGCTACCTGGAGACGCGGCGCCTGGAGTTTGTCGGACGGATACGTAACGAGAAATATAAGCCTAAACCGGTTAGGAGGGTAGAAACGCCCAAACCAGATGACGGTAAACGCCTTCTGGGGATACCACGGTCATAGATCGCGTGATCCAAGAGGCTATAGCCCAAAAGATGGCGCTTATTTTCGAAGCGACCTTATAGGACTCTAGTTATACGGGTTTCGGCTTGGATGGAGAGCCCAAAGACGCGGCGCAGAAGGCGCTTAAGCGCTATAAAGAGGATTATAGATGGGAAATAAACCTTGGCTTGGCGTAACTTCGATACGCTAAATCATGATAATAATGATAAGTCGCTGGACACGCTGAGTGGAGGAAGCGGACGATAAGTTGGTGATTCGCCATATCCCTAGGTTTCTTAAGGCCGGGGTATTGTGGCGGATGGGCGGATGAGCCCCACCGATGAGGGCGCCTCCAAAGGGTCCGTTATCGCCGCTTTTGAGCGATGTTGTTTTCCTAACCAAGTTCGATAGGACTTGAGTCCAGAGGCTTAAAGTTTGATTGGTACGCTTTCGACCGCGATATTTACGTCAAAACCCAAAAGGGCGGCGGGAAGGTTGATGAAAAGCGCCACTCGCTTCTTTGAGGAACCCTTAAGCTGAATCAACTCGGATAAAAGCCAGGTTGGAGCGCCTCTAAAGCTCAAGTTTCTGGGGCTTCGCCTTGTGAAAATCAAGGATAAGTCTGGGATAAGGGTAAACGAGAAGAGTCTGAAACGGTTTAAGTAAAAGGTGATTGAGAGCGCCAAACGGAA